>CALLQJ010000163.1 GCA_938014865.1 uncultured Fastidiosipila sp. | reverse complement strand
CCCTTTTTCGGGCTGATTGCCCGGCACATTGATATCGGGCTTTTCCCCTTGTATATGCTTTTCTTTTTGGCGCTGATGTTTTTTATGTACCGTCTCCTGCTTTACAAGACGAAAGAGACGGCGGCGCCTTGACAGGCTTTTTGATGGAAAAGAATAAAACGATAAAATAATAAGAGAGTTAATGCAGGCGGGGAGCGCTTGTGTATCTGCCGCCTGATTTCAGAAATGAAGAGAAAGAAGGTCTATCACGATGTCAAAGAAACTGCCGCAGCGCCGGGAGGTCCCGGAGGCTTTAACCTGGGACTTAACGGCCCTTTATGAAAGCAAGGAAGATTTTAAGAAGGCAAAAGCGGAACTAAAAGAAGAACTGGCGGATTTTACGAATCGCTATCGTGAGCGTCTGCCGGGGACAAAGGATCCCGGGCTTGTGCTGGAGGCGGTCAAAGCAGCCGAGAAGATTTACAGCAAGCTTTCCCGCGTCTCGCTTTACAGCAGTCTGGCCGCTTCAGCGGATATGAGCGATCCGGAGAACCTGAAAAGAGAGCAGGAAACCGTGCAGTTTACGGCCGCTTTGGCAGCGGAAATGAGTTTTTATCACAGTGCGCTGCCCGAGCTCAAAGACGAGGTGCTGGAAGCAGCGGCGGCCGAGGATGAAGGCTATGCGGTTTATCTCCGTGATCAGATCCGGGAAAAAGCCCATCGTCTTTCGCCTGAGACGGAGAAGGTGCTGGCGGCCTTTTCGCCGAGCTTCGATTTGCCTTATACCATGTATGAAAGCATCAAGCTGGCGGATATGCGTTTCCCGGATTTTGAAGCCGCCGGCGAGCGTCATCCCTTAAGCTATGTGCTCTACGAAAATCATTATGCCGAGGAAACGAACAGTGAGATCCGGCGCAAAGCCTTTGAGGTTTTTTCCGAGACCTTGGCGCAATACCGCAACAGTACGGCCGCGGCCTATAATGCGCAGGTGCAGCGCGAAAAAACCGAAGCAAGTCTCCGGGGCTTTGACTCGGTCTTTGACTTCCTTTTGTTTGATCAGAAGGTCAGCCGGGAAATGTATGAGCGGCAGATCGATATCATTATGGAAGAGCTTGCGCCGGTCATGCAGCGCTATGCCAAGCTCCTGCAGAAGACCTACGGCCTTGAAGAGATGCATTATGCGGATCTTAAACTGCCCTTGGATCCGGATTTTTCGCAGGGCCTCAGCGTGGAAGAATCCAAGCAGTATATTGCCGATGCGATGAGCCTTATGGGCGACGATTACAAAGAACGGGTCATGAAGGCCTATGATGAGCGCTGGGTGGACTTTGCGCAGAATGAAGGCAAGTCGACCGGGGGCTTTTGTGCCGTCATCCCGGATGCACAGCCTTATATTCTTTTAAACTGGAGTGCGTCGATGTCCGAATTGTTTACCCTGGCGCACGAATTAGGGCACGCCATGCAGGGGTTGTTGTGTTATGAAAACAATACGGTCTTTCAGGCTGACTTCAGCCGCTACGATATTGAAGCGCCGTCCACCTTCCACGAAATGCTCTTGACGGAAAGTCTTTTGCGGAAAAACAAGGGGCCGCGTTTTGAACGCTGGGTCTTAAGTTCGATGATCGCCAATACCTACTACCATAATTTTGTGACGCATCTTCTGGAAGCGGCCTTTCAGCGGGAAGTGTACCGCCTGGCGGATGCGGGTGAGAGTCTGCAGGCGGATACCCTGGATGCGCTCTACCGCAAGGTTTTGGAGAAATTCTGGGGCGATGCCGTCATCCTGGATAAGGGCGCGGAGAAGACCTGGATGCGCCAGCCGCATTATTATATGGGCCTTTATTCTTATGTTTACAGCGCGTCCCTGACGATTGCAACGGCGATGGCGCTGCGTCTGAAAGAAGAGGGAGAAGGGGTGCTCTCCGATTGGATTGCATTCCTCAAAGCCGGCGGACCGCTGCCGCCTGCGGAGCATGCCAAAATGGCCGGCATTGACATTACGACGGACAAGCCCTTAAAAGACAGCATCCGCTACATCGATAAGATGCTGACGAGGACGGAAGAACTGAGCCGGGAGCTTGAGAAAGAAGAGGCGTCGCACTGAGGCTTTGAGACCTCTTCGGGCGGCCGGCGGCTGTGAGCGGGCGCACAGAAAAGCAGCGCTTCCGCCTGCTGCGGCTTGATTTTTTCCGCAGGCAACAGCATAATAACGGTAATCATTTATTAGCTGTCTTCGGGGCGGGGTGCGATTCCCCACCGGCGGTATCTCTCTTCGGAGAGGAGCCCGCGAGCTTGTAGCTGATCCGGTGTGATTCCGGAGCCGACGGTACAGTCCGGATGGAAGAGGCAGAACTTTTCAAAAGATCAAAGGCCCCGAACTAAACGTTCGGGGCTTTTTTGTCCTTGTTAAGACGGCGGAGGAGGATGAAGTGAAAGTGAAACAAGAAACATTTCCTTTGGACAATTCGTCAAGCGTGAAAAGGCTGGCCTTAGACGGGGTCATGGCGGCCTTGGGCGTGGTCCTGATGCTCTTAGTCAGATTTCCGCTGATCCCGGCGGCGCCGTGGATGCTTTATGACGGGGGCGATATCCCTGCTATTGTCGGGGCCCTGATTGTCGGTCCGTGGCACGGCCTGCTGATCCTGGCGGTCACCTGTCTGGTCCAGCTGCTGACGCCGAATTCCTCGGGCTTTTACGGCCTCTTGATGCATTTCCTGGCCAGCGGCCTGATGGTCTTCCTGCCGGCTTTTGTCTGGCGCCGGCGCGGTACGCAGAAGGCTTTGATCATCAGCCTGATTGCGGCGGCTCTTTTGATGACGGCCGTCATGATTCCTTTGAATCTGCTGATCGCTCCGCTTTTCCTGGGGACTTCCCTGGACGATGTGATCAAAATGATCGTGCCGATCCTGATCCCCTTTAATCTGGTCAAGGGCCTGATCAATATTGCGGCGTCCTATCTGATCTTCCGCGGCATACAGGGGATTGTGCGGAAAATTGAACTCTGATTCCGGGGAGCAAAGCCCGGCCGCCCCCACAAATCTCTAAGCCAATACCGGTTTTCCCGCATCGGGAAGGCCGGTTTTCTTTTTTAAAAAAGTCGTTTAAAAGGCAAAAGCGACAGAGCCGGCGCTTTTCTTTTGCCCTTTTGTGCAAAATCCGTCCGCGGGGCCGTTAAATCAGCTGTTTCGGGGGATCATTGCTATAATCAGAAGAGATCAAAGATTACACTCCGGGGAGGTTGCGGCATGAGTAAAAAAGTTCCCTACTACGT
>CALLQJ010000162.1 GCA_938014865.1 uncultured Fastidiosipila sp. | reverse complement strand
TTTTGGATGAACCGACGGTCGCCGTGGACGCCCAGAGCCGCAACTTCATCTTAGAAGGCGTCGAGCGCATGAATCAGGACGGCAGCACCGTCGTCTATACCACGCACTATCTTGAAGAAGCCGAAAAAATCTGTACCCGCATCGTCATCATCGACAAAGGCAGGAACCTGGTGTCGGGGACAAAAGAAGAACTTATCGGCATGATCGGCACCCATGAAATCATTCATATCCGCCTGCTGCAGAATCCCGGGGGCATCGCAGAAGCCTTCCGCGAGCTTCCGCACATCCTTGAGGTGACGGAGGATCCCGGCGAAGGGGAATTCGTTTTGAAGTTTGAAAAGGGCGGGGATAATCTTTACGAACTGATGCAGCTCATACGCGCCCGGGCCCTCAGCTACAGCGAACTTTACTGCGAACGCCCGAGCCTGAATGATGTCTTCCTGGAATTAACCGGAAAGGAGCTTCGAGACTGATGAAAGATATTTTACGCATGGCCCGTGTTTTTGTGCTGAGCGGCATACGGGAAAAGAACATGAGTTTCTGGGTTTTGATCTTCCCGCAGATTCTTATGATTTTCATGTACCTGAGCTTAGCCGGGCTGAGAGAAGAAAAGCAGATCACACTTTATGCCGGCATCAATGCCGATAATCCTTACCGCGTGATTCTTGAAGAAATCGACGGCTTGGAACTCGAGCTCATAGAGGAAGACGCGGTGCCGGAAGCCTTAGAGGCAGAAGAGATTGACGCGTTCATAAAAGACGATCTCGATGTGTACGCCGGCCGTGATGATTTCAAGCAGCAGATGATTTTAGGCATAACGAACGATATCAAGCAGCTGAGTGCTCTGGGGCCTAAAGCGGCAAAGCTTCAGGATTATCCGGACGGCCTGTCGCGGGAAACGGCCAAAACCGAAGACAAGTTTTCAATTTATTTTTACAGCGTCGTCGCCATGTTCAGCCTCTACGGCTACTACTGTTCTTCCGAATACACCGCTTTGTTTCAAGCGAACCAAAGCACTTTAGCCCAGCGGCATGCCGTCTCGCCGATCCCGAAAGTCCGCGGCGTCCTGGCCGGCTTCCTGGCGTCTTTTTTCATCATGACGCTGTCCATGGCCATTCTCCTCTTCCTCAGTGAATGTATTTTAAAGATCGGCTTATTCAGCTATTGGGGACCGAGCCTCCTGTTGATCCTCGGCGGCATGCTCTTCGGCATTGCCTGGGGACTGCCCTTCGGTGCAGCGAATATCCCCGAGTGGCTTCGGATCATGATCGGGATCGCCCTGACGCTCCTGATGGCCGTGCTCTCCGGCATGATGAACGTAGAAGTTCGTCAGCAGGTCATGCTCTATGCCCCGTGGCTTCATAAAATCAACCCGGTTTCCCTGCTTTGCGAAGGCCTTTATGAAATCAATGTCCTGAACCGGCGATGGGCCGCATTTTCCCATCTGGGCATTTTAGCCCTCTATGCCGTGCTCTTGACCGGACTCGCCGTCGTGCTTTTGCGCAGGCAGCGCTACCGGCAGCTTTGAAGAGGAGGTCCTTATGATTGTTCTTAAAACTTATCTCCGCCTTTTAAAAAGGCACCTTCACATTATCATCATTTATTTTCTGATCTTTTTTCTCATCTCCGTCATCCTGACACCCCGCGGGAACGAAGCGCCGCAGAACGTTCAGGGCGAAGCCATCGACGTATACTTTCACGTCAATGATTACGACAAAAGCCCGGCCTCCGAAGCGCTTATTTCTTTCCTGGAACGCTATTTTATACGCCGGGATATCCCGAACGGGGAAGAGGAGGAGGCGGTAGAGGATGCCATCATGATCGGCAGCATTTCGGCCGCCATTACGATCCGCGAGGATTTCGGCCGAAATATAGCAAACGGGCATGAAGCCCTTCTTTACGCACTCGATCCGCGTGACCCGGGAGCGCAGTGGCTGAAGGCAAAATGCGAAGTCTTCCTGCGGCTGGCCTATGCCCTCACAGACAGTGACGGGCAGCTCGATATTCCGGCCTTGGAAGATGTCCTGAAAACACAGGCTTCCTTCGAATTCCCCGAAGCCAAGCCCGCATCCTCGGCGCTTGCGCTTTGGTTCAAAAACTATTATCTCTACTTATCTTTCATCCTTTTATCAGTCATCATGCAGATTTTTGCCCAGCTCCTGCTGCCCTTTAAAGCCGGCAATGTCAAAAACAGAAGCCTTGTCTCTGCATACAGTCACCTGCGCTGTCAGGCGGAACTCATCGCGGGCCTGATCTTAACCGCCGTCCTGGTCTTAGTCCTCTTCGTTTCAGCGTCTTTCCTTTTGGTCGGAACGCAGAAGCTCGGAAACGTCCCGCTTCTGCCGCAGTACCTCTTGAATGCGCTGATCTTCACCTTTGTGTGTCTTGCCATGAGCTATCTTTTAATCGCAATCGTGCCGAACCGTTCGGCTGCCTATGCCGGCGCCACGGTCATTCCGCTCGGCCTGAGCTTTATCTCGGGGGTTATGGTACCGCAGGATTATTTAAGCAAGCTGCCCTTGACCATCTCCAAAGCCTTTCCCATCTATTACTATGTGCGGGTGATTGAAGACCGCCCGAACCTTTCCTTCAACCTCGGTATTCAGCTCGCCTTTGCCCTTTTGTATATCCTGCTGGCCTTGGTCATCAGCTCGGCGAGAAAGAAAGAGACGGTGGCGTTTTAAGGGTTTTGAAGATTTTCCTGAAAAAGTGTAATGAAACGGGCATATTTTGTGCAAAGTGCATAGAAATATGCCCGTTTTTCACCCGTTAAGAAAAAATTAATCAAATTCGTATAAATACGATAATAAGTGTAAATAAAAGATAGTTTAACCTAAATTTAACATAAACGTTTTCGTAAATGTTCTTATTGGCCTGAAAAGCATAAGAAAACTTATCCTTTGTGTGCAGACTGCCTCGTTTACATCACCTCAGAAAATGACTACAATGTAAAAGACAGCATGCTCTTTACTTATTCTGTTATAAATCTGTTTTAAATACGGATTAAAATTTCATAAAAACTTTGATATTAAGAAGAGCAGAGCATGTAAAAGTGGGGGACAAATTAATGACTTGCTTAATGAAAGTCTTTACATTCGCCGGAATCCGGTTGAATTCTGTTAATGATCGGCTTTTTGCCGGGAATTTTTCATGTCAATCGATAAGCCATTTTAAAAAAGAAATTTCGCTTTTTGCGGGCAGAGATGAAGAAGGCCTGTGGCGTTCTCCGTCTGCGCCGGCAAAGCAGCTTTTAGTCTAAGCGGGGGTAAGTGCTTATGTTATCTGAATTTGCCAATAATATTAAAACGCAGTTTGACGCTCTTAGAAATAAAAACTCATCGGGGGATAAAGATATGAATAAAAATGCAGCCGGGGTAAAAAGAAAGAAATCTTACAGTAAGTTTAAAACGTCTGCCGGATGATAAGCCGGATATAAGGATGGACGATGCCGGCCAAAGCGGCGGGGGCAGAGAATCCGATCTTGAAATCCCCGAATGGCAAATCGGTCAGGAAAAAGAATACGGCCGTTTTAAAAATGTCCGTCACAGAGTCTGGCTCGACGAAGGCCATTCGGAACTTTGCCGGCGCAATATTACCGGTGAAATTGAATTCAGCTGGCCGGAGCCTTCCACTTTTGTAGACGTTGTCTTTGTCCAGGACTTCAGCGGCAGCTTTGAAGACACTATTGCGGACGTTGGCGAAGCGGTCAACGGTATGATCGATACCCTGAATATCGGAACGGATATTGACGGCAGCTCCCCGAAAGATCGTGTGATGGTAACGACGTTTCAGGGCCAAAGAGGTTCTGTTTCTATTCAAGAAGATGGCAAAGTATCTTTATCAACAACACCTAATACCTATACGCTCGGTACATTCACCACTTACTACACTAACCCTTTCCCTTATCCTTATCCGCCCCGTCAAGTGAAATTGCGTTCTCGCCAGTATGAAGTTGATAACTTAAAAAGTTTAGTAACAGAGAGATTTACTAACAGTAAAGTTTCCGGCGGTACGCCTACAGTAGACGGATTGGCATATGCTGCAAATGAATATAAAGATATAATTGCGTCAGAAAACGCCTATGGCCAAAAAGACTACAATAAGTCGTCATATAAAATAAACGGTGAAGACCGCAGCCGTAAAACAGTATATATTCTCATAACAGATGGGGCAGCCAATGTGGCTAAATGGAATAATATGTCTGATGCCGCACGTGCGCGTGAATTTCCCGAGGGGATCAGTTCCGTTGATGATTTTAATATTAATAATCCTTATGCATGGTTTAATCAAAAATATGGTGCAGAAGGAGGGACCAGGTTAAACGGTTTGGTAGAGAGTTATAGATCGATGCTTATTTCTATTAACGATCTGGCCACAGAATTAAAAGATGAGCAAAATGGCGGAGGTATCGCCGGTTCCCCGGCAAATATTGTGACCGCTTTTTGGGAAGATACAGCGGAACTAGAAAGTACATATAAAAACAATCAGTGGTCTGCTCTTATGCGGGGACAAGTAAAAGAATATTTTGCAGCTGCCGCCAGTAAAGATGCGAATGGTGAACCTTTTTATGTCCATACATCTAGTGAAACGGGAAATATTGATGACTTTACAAGAGAATTAAGCAAAAAATTCAGAGAAGTCGCAACGCCTGTTTTTGATCAGGTACATATTACCGTCCCGGGCGGGACAGCTATTACTAAAAACCCGGACGATAATAATGCTGTTTTTGAAATTTATAAAAAGAATAGCTACGGCGATTACGATAAGGTAACAGCAGGTGATCAGACGGCACTCGAGTCGGATCAAAAACTGGCCATCGATATGTCGTCGCTTAAATCCGGCGATTATAAAATTGTCTATCATGTTTCTGAAAAAACTTTCCTAAGTGATGCGTATCAGCCATCGGTTTTAAAGATGGTATTTGAAGGAAAGACCGAAACGATCGCTACTGATTCTGCAGACCTTAACCGCGGTAATATTAAGGGCAATCCTAAAGATAATTGCGAAATTGAGATTCACAAACTTGTGACACCTGAAGAAGGGAATTTTGAGGACGGTTTTTCGGAAGAGCCTTATAAAATGGAGAGTCCGAATGAAGAAATCGCCTTTACGACCCAAGTTCCTTTTACAGATGTTATTCAGCGTGTTACTGATGACTTACATATTTACGACCAATTAGATAAACGCTTTGAACTTGTTGATGCCTTTGTTTTAGCCGGCAATGAGGCGGCAAAAGCAGATGCTGTTTCAGGCGCAACGCCTAACGGAACCTTAATTGCAGCTCTAAATCCTGAACTATATGAGGGAAGTGACGTTCAGACTGTCACAAAAACAGTGGATAAAGAGATAACGACAGTTACCTTTAATCTTGAAAAACAACCTAAACAAATCGGGAGTGTAAATTTTCCGTACGGCGGATACAGCGGCAAGAGATATATTCTTGTTATTAAAGCAAAACTTAAAGATGCCTATACCAACAATGCAGCAATAGCAGATATTGTAAATGAAGGCGGCGTGCCGAATGTTGCTGAATTACGGGCAGATACAGGCACTGTGCTTTCTAATGAAGTCAGAGTAATTCCTCCGACAGCTAAACCGGCCGATATCTATAAAATGATTTCAGACGGAAGTTCAAGCGGAGCGGATAAATTCTGGGCAGAGGCTTTGCCTTTACCTGATTTTGATGGTTCGGCTGACTACAGATTAGATGTCACTTTGCCCGATTCAACCGCCGGCTATGAAAACTTGACGATTGAGGATGATTTAGAGCCGATTGTAGTCCCGCAGCAGGATAGCCTTGTGATTAAATATGGGGATGGCAAGGCAGGCTTTGCCGACCTGACGAATACTGTGGAACTGAATCCTAATCAGTACGAAGCAAGTTTCAAGCCTGTATCAGATAATAAAATTACGCAGTTAAAAGTTACAATAAAGGATGCCAATCTTCTTGCTGCTTTGGCCGGCAAGGTATTACGTATTCAATTTAAGAACAGCGCGGACACGGCCAAAGCAGACGCGATGGACTATTATTATCCGGAAAATAATTCCTATCGAATATATAATACGGCAACTGTTAAGGTTAATAATGATCCTGATCTGGAAGAAACATCTAATCGTGTTTATATTGAAGTAGATATCCCGGATCTCTTGCTGACCAAATTGCCAAAGAAAATTCAAGGCGAAGAAGGGGATCAAGGCGATCAAGGCGATCAAGGTGATCAAGGCGATCAAAACAAACCGAAAGTTCTTGCCGGTGCAATATTTACGCTTGAAGATAATGGTACGGATCAGATCGGAAGAGCACACGTCTGAACTCCAGTCACAACGCTTAATCTCGTAT
>CALLQJ010000161.1 GCA_938014865.1 uncultured Fastidiosipila sp. | reverse complement strand
CGGATCACCTGCGGGTCTCCGATCCCGGCAAAGTGGAAGGCAATCCGGTCTTCACCTATCTTGACGCCTTCTCCCGCCCGGAACACTTTGAAAAATACCTGCCCGAGTACGAAGACCTCGATGCCCTCAAGGCACATTACCGCAGGGGCGGCTTAGGCGACGTCAAGGTCAAGCGCTTCCTCAATGAAATCATGCAGGAAACGCTGAAGCCGATCCGCGAGCGCCGCGAAGCACTCGAGAAAGAACCTGAATACCTTTATAAAGTCCTGGAAGACGGCACTGACTTTGCACGTGCCAAAGCGAAAAAGACTTTAGCCCGGGTCAAAAAAGCCATGCGCATCAATTACTTTTCCGACGGCGCCATGCTGAAAACCTTCGAAGAACTCTCCGAGTAAAAGGAGAGCGGAAAGGGCTTCGGGCCCGCAGAAACGGGGCGTTTTCGGGCTTTTCTTAAAAAGCTTCAGTCATATTCGGCCGTAATGGTATAGACCTCTTCGAAATAAGGTTCTTCAATCAGGTAGTCATCATAGGCGGTGATTATGAGCTCCAGTTCAAGCTCCTCGAGTGCTTTGATCTCTAAAAAATTGAGGATTTCGCGCGACCAGATGACAGGCCGCTTCACACGCTTTCCGGGCATGCAGTACATCGAATAGATCGATTCGGTTTCGCTCCCGTTGATGACCGCATTCATGAAGACATAGCAGAGCTCTTCCTCATTCGGATTTTCGATGTAGACATGCATCTCGATCCCGTCTTCCTCGCTGTCGTAAATCTCGCGCAGAACACCATAGCCGTAGTCATTATCAAAAAGAACAAAGCCCTCCGCCTCTTCGCCGCGTTCCCAAGGCTCGTACTTCTCCTCTCCCATGGGGTAAAAGCTGTAATAGTCCTGCAGGAGAAATTCGCCGTTGATGTCGTCAAACATGCGCAGTTCAAAGGCCATCGACGTGATTTCGCTGAAGCCGTAATCTTCGACGAGATCGTCCATCCACCAGGAAACGGTCTCTTCAAGGCTCTCCTCGCCCTGCACCAGAACGCTGAAATACGGATCAACCATGTAATCGTTAAGGCTGACGCGTTCCAGGGAAATCCAGCATTGATTGTCCGTTCGGTTCTGCATGGCGACGTTGAAGCTCCAGCCGTCTTCTTCATCATTAAAGACGTCAAGGATTTCAAAATAGAGCTGCTCCGTATCCTGCAGGACGAGATGATTGAAATCCTCGGGAACAGCAATTTCTTTTCTCGGCTCTTCACCCTCTGTCGTTTCCGAGGGCTCCGCTGAACTTTCGGAGCTCTGAGCCGCCTCGCTTTCCGAAGCTTTGCTCGTTTCAGAGGCCTCGCCGGGCGCCGTGCTCTCGTCCTCCCGGCTGCTTTCTTCCGTTTGCGCCTCCGCGCTGCTTTCTTTCGGCGGGTCGTCGCGTTTCCGGATCGGTGTTTTGACCTTCTCCTTGCTTGCCGCCGTCGTTTTTTCCGCCGTCTCCGACGGCTTCGTTTCACGCGGAGTACTTGCCGCCGTTTCGGTCTCCCGCTGCGTCGCAACACTCGGCTCCGGCTCTTCTTCCCGGCTGCCGCGCTGACACGCCGGCAGGAAAAGACATACGGCCAGGAGCAGGGACGTCAGAATCATCATGCGCTTTTTCATGCTTTCCTCCGATCTCGGGGGCTGATCCGCAGGATCTTCTTTTTTATTATCTTTATTTTAATCGTTTTTCCGCCATCCGACCATAGCGGAACGCAGAACAAAAGCCCGGCCCCATTCTTTTTTAATGTAAAAAAAGACTGCCTCAAGATTTCCTGAGACAGCCTTCTTCTTTTCGCTTTGTCTTCCGCAGTCCGGCCTCCGAAGCCCGGAAGCCCGGCTCAGAGCAGCTCTTTAACCGCCTTCAGCGCTGCATCGAAATCAACATCGTGCGTGACTTCGTCTACATATTCTACATAGCGGATGACGTCATCTTGATCAACCACCACAATGCCTCTTGCGAGAAGGCGCAGATCCTTCATCAGGAAGCCGTATTTCTCGCCGAATTCAGCCGTTCTGTGATCGGAGAGCACTTCCACATTCTCAATGCCTTCCGCTGCGCAGAAGCGGCCCTGAGCAAAGGGCAGGTCCATGGAAATCGTCAGGATTTTGACATCGCCTAAATCCGTCGCTTCTTTATTGAAGAAACGTGTCTGCATCGCACAGACGGGCGTATCGATCGAGGGCACCACCGAAAGGACACGGACAGAGCCTTTGGTATCGGAAAGCGACATTTCGCTCATATCCTGCTTGACTGCCGTAAAGTCCGGAGCTTTCTGACCGACTTCTACGGCCTTGCCGGCCAGTTCCATGGGTGTACCGTCAAATTTTACTTGTCTCATAATGTATCTCCTTCTTTTTGCCTTGCCGGCCGGGGCCGGCTCTCTTGTTAAGGCCTAGGATTAATCGTTTATCTTATGTATTAATCTACACCTCACGGAGAAAGCCGATAAATACATATGCTACACATTCCGGGCGTTCACGAAATTTTTTCTTCTGTTTCGTGATTTTGCCGCAATCCTTAAAAAGCGTCCGCGGCCTGCCTGGCACACGCTTTACTGATGGTAGTCACAGGTTTCGCATATCGAAAGGGTCAGACCATTGTCATCGTCTTTATGGTACCTGCCCGACCAGCGGCAGATGCTCTGCAGAATGGGCACCACCGATTCGCCTTTCGGGCTCAGGCTGTATTCCACCCGCGGCGGTATCTCATTGTACTGCCGGCGTTCGATCAGGCCGTCGCGCATCAGTTCTTTCAGATTCGAGGCCAGCACCGCATCGGTAATATTCACCATTTCCTTGCGCAGCCGGCTGTAGCGCAGCACTTTCTTTTCCGACAGGACGCAGATGATCCGGGATTTCCATTTTCCTCCGAAAATGTCCAGACCGTATTCCAGAGGGCAGCGGATATCTTTTTCAAGTTTCGGCTCATACATCGTTCTCGCTCCTTTTATTTGCTCACAGTGAAAGTGTAGAGAGCGGCAAAATTTTTAACAAGTCACTATGAAATTAATGAGTGACTCATTCCTTTGTTTATATATTTCATCTGATAAGTATCCGGCCTAAAATAAAACTGTCTTCGGAAGACAAAAAGATCAAAGGAGTCAAATCTATGAAAATTAACGCTTATCTTCAAATTACACTTTATATTCCCGAGAAGAACCGCGCTGCTGCGGCTAAAGTCTATAACGACTACAGAGGGCCTTTTCTGGAGACCATCAAGGGTGCGATGAGCAAGAATCTGCTCATCCGCGATGAAGATGTCCAGGTTCTGCACGGCTTTGCAAGTGCCGAGGATGCGGCGGCTTATCTCGAAAGCGATCTCTTCAAAAATGACGTCGCTGCCGGCCTGTCTCCCTTATGGACGAAAGATCCGGATATCCGGATTTACAGCGTTGCCTGAAACTTAAGCAGGAAGAAAAGCCCGCTTCCTTCCGGGGAAGCGGGACTTCTGCTCATTGTTCACTTAAGCCGAACGGCTCTTCAGTCTTTTTGCTGAAGTTTTTTGTGCTTGGCGGCATGAGACGGCAGATAGCCGTATTTCTTTTTAAAGGCCGCGGTAAATTTTGAAGGATTATCATAGCCGACGCGGAGAGCGACTTCCAGTACGGGGAAGCCCGCCTCCAAAAGTTCGCGGCCCCGCTGCAGGCGGATATCCCAGAAATATCGCATGGGCGGCATGCCGTAAAGCTCCTGGAAAATCTCTTTGAGATAGGTTTTATTGATCGAAAAATCTGTGCTCAGATCATTCAGGCAGAGGCGCTCTTCGGGATTGTCTTTCATATAATCGGCCACGTCTTTCACCTTATTGACGTATTCTTCAGGATAAAAACGCTTGCTGCCTTTTCTCTTATGCAGGTAAAAATCCCCGTCCAGCCGCAGCAGTTCCAGTCCTTCGAGCCGGACCTTCAGACACTGCTCTTCTTGTATCAAAAGCTTAAGCTCCGCCGCTTTTTCGTAGAGGAGCGGATTATAAGACGCGATAATAATCTCTTCGGCCGAGGCAAAGCGCCGGCGAAAAGGCTGCATCTCTTCATCCTGAAGCAGGAAACTCTCTTTCAGCGTACGGTCAAATTTTTCCCGCTCAATAAATATAGAAACGGCCGAGAGCCCCTCTTCCAAAGTGCCGCTGCGGTCGTAGCGGAAATCTCCGGAAAAATACAAGGTCTCCCCTTTGCGGAATATGGCGGTCTTGTCATCCTCGCCGATGAGATAGCCCCCGCCTTCAAGAACATGCTGAATCAGGACAATATCCTCGGAATGGGCTTCCATCACCGCTTCTTTTCCCGGCTGCAGGCAGTAATCCGAAAAAATCAGCCAAAAGCCCTCCATCATCGGACAGGCTCGGATCTCACCTGCACCTTTATCTTCCGGCACCTGCCAGTACAGCATGCCGTGCCGCGCGGGCCTGCGCCGGTAACTGCAATTAAAACAGTCCTCAATTTGCTCAAAAGACATTCCGTGCACCTCCCCTGTACAAAGAGAATCCGAACATTTAAAGAGTGAATGCTTAAAAATCCTTATATAAAAAATGCGCCGATTACGCATCTGAGATCTTCGGTCTCTGCCTCCCCTCGCACCGTCCGGGCAAGGCCTGAAGGTTAGACTTTACTAACTATCAGGATAACAGATTATGCCGCAAAATACAGCCTGCTTTTCTTTTCCGCGCCTCCCGGGCCTTGCGAAACAAGAAGAGAAGTTCATACTCTTTGCTCACTTTCCAAAACAAGGCGCCCCCGGGACGCCCCGGCATTTAGAAGCTGCCGATCTGTGCTAAACTCTCAAGCAGCACCCCGGCCGCCGCCAATTTTCGGATCCGAACAGGCGCCGGCAATTTCCCGGTGCAGAAGGAGCACAATTATGTACGCCGTACAGTATGAAACACAGCTTAACGCCGCCGAAAGCAAGATGAAAAGCTTTAAAAAGAAACCCTCCGCCTATGCCGCCGCCTCGGCGCTGGCCGGTTTTTTTATCGGGATAGGGCTGGTGATTTCCCAATACATTAATATGCTCTTCGCCGATGCGCCGAGTCCCGCCGGCCCCGTTCTTTCCGGCGTCAGCTTCTCCGTGGGCCTGATGCTCGTCTTTTTTGCAGGCGCCGAACTTTTTACCGGCAATAATCTGCCCTTCGGCCTGGCCCTGGCGGAGAAACGCTTCAAAGGCTCAGACGTGATCAAAATCCTGGCCTTCTGCTGGATTTTCAATCTCCTGGGTTCTTTTATTTTGGGCCTGCTTTTGCGTTTCAGCGGCATCGGCGGGGACAGCCTTCGGGAAGTCATGCTGCAGGCGGCGCTGGGCAAGGCGGAACGCAGCGTGCCGGAACTTCTGCTGCGCGGCATTTTCTGCAATATCCTCGTCTGTCTGGCCGTCTGGGCCTGCGCCGTGATGGACAATGCCGCGGGCAAAGCCATCCTGACCATGTTCTGCATCGGCACCTTCGTCACCACGGGCATGGAGCACTCGATCGCGAACATGAGCCTCTTCTCCTTTGCCGTGCTTTTTTCGCCCGAAACA
>CALLQJ010000160.1 GCA_938014865.1 uncultured Fastidiosipila sp. | reverse complement strand
CCAGGAGATCTTTTTCTTCTTCCGTCACGTGAACACAATGCCCCGCGACTGAATCCTTGTTCAAAACCCCGTAACGCAGCAGGCGCGGCACCACACGCTCGCCGTGTTCTTTGAGGCAGAGCTCCTGGTCCAAAACGCCTTCCGCCACATGTACGTGGTAGCCGATCTTATCCGTATTTTCGGCCGCAATCGCCTCCATCGTCTCGTCGCTTAAGGTAAAGGACGCATGCAGTCCGATGAGGCCGGCGAGGTGTTCGGGATCCTTTTTCGCTTCCCGGGCAAAGCGGAAGTTTTCGGCAATGGCCTTTTTTGTTTCCGCTTCGCCGTTGCGGTCCGAAATCTCGTAGCAAAGGCAGGAACGCACGCCCCAGCGCAGGGCCTCTTCGGCAATGACCTCCAGACTGCCCTCAGTCGCGCAGTAACTTGCGTGATGGTCAAAAATCGTCGTGACACCGTTACGGATGCAGGCCAGGTAAACGGCCGCCGCACTCGCCCGGCTGTCTTTTAAATTCAGGTGATTGTCGATCCGCCACCACATGCCTTCGAGCACATCCAGAAAGTTCTCCGGCGCATAGCCTTTAAGCGCCAGCCCTCTGGAGAAAGCCGAGTAAATATGGTGATGGGTATTAATAAAAGCCGGCAGGATCAGCTGTCCTTCAGAGCGGACAATTTCGGCCTCCGGATAACGCGCCTTTAAGTCCTCAAAATCAGCAATTTCCTTAATCGTACGGCCCTCCGTCAGGACGGCGCCGTCTTCGAGCATGGGGTTTTCGGGATCTCGCGTAATCACGCGTCCGGGTCCGATCAGCAGCATAAATACCTCCTTTGGCATTCATGAGAAAAGCAGTTCCGACTTCCGTTGCCGGCATGCGGCCCTGCTTAATTCAGCACTTGAAAAACACTTTCATCATTTTGGTGAAACATCGCTATAAGGGGCCCGCCAACTATGCAAATTATCAAGAGTTCGGCCGGAAAAAGCGGTTTCGCTGTAGTATATATACAATTCTACCTTTGATTATTTCATATACAAGACGTATGTCAAGGCAGCCGGAGCCCCCTCTTTTTTCTCGTGCAGCCTGTCTAAAGAACGGCTTTAAAACTCGGGAATTGCCCCAAAAGCGAGTGCTTTTGAAAAATGATTCGAATGCCCGCATCCCCTCGGAAAAAGCCCTCCGGACGCAGCCCTTATCTCGAGCAGAAAATCCTTCGGGCATCTCCCTTTATTGAGCAAAAGCCCGGCTTCGGCTACACTCATTTTAAGGAGCGTCTATGGCAGAATCTCTCATGTCCGAAAAGACTGCACGTATCTTTTTAACGATCATGGCCTCAGGCCTGAGCCGGCGTTTTGCGGGCGAAAATAAGCTGCTCGCGGATTTCCGGGGCGAGCCTTTGTGCCGCCCCGTCTTCCGGGCCGCCGCGGCCGCGGAAAGGGCAGAGCCCGCCGGGTTCCGGGCCCTCGTCGTCACGGCCTCGGACGAGATCGCAAAACTTGCCGCCGCAGAAGGCTTAGCGGCCGTGAAAAACGACTGTCCCGAAGAAGGGCAAAGCCGCTCCCTGCGTTTAGGCATAAAAGCCTTCATGCCTTTAGAAGCAGAGGACTTTCTGCTCTTTTTGCCGGCGGACCAGCCTTTTATGACGGCCGGCGTTCTGCAGGAGTTCTGCCGGGCAATCCGCGGCGGAGACTATCCGCTGTGGCGGGCCTGGGACGGGCATTCTTACGGCAGCCCGACGGCCTTCAAGGCCGCCTTTGCCCCTGAGCTTATGGAACTGCGGGGCGATCAGGGCGGGAAAATACTTTTTAAACGCTATCCGGATAAGGTCGGCAAAGTCCTCCTCGAGCTCCGGAGCCTTTGGGATGTCGACACACGAGAAGCCTTGGACGAAGCCATCCGCCGGGCGGAGGCCGACGACAAAGATAAGTTATAAATGAAGCCGCGCTTTTGAGACAAAGCCAAGCCGGAGATGAAGCCGCGAGGTTCAGGCGAAGCATTGCCGGTGTTTCAGCGCTCAAGCGATAAAACGAAAGGGGAGAGGAAGATGAAAGAGTTTAAGAAAGCAGCCGCAGCCCTCCGCGAGGGCCGGGCCCTGATGATGGTCAATGTCATCAAAGCCGAAGGTTCCGTGCCGCGCAGTGAAGGCGCAAGGCTTTTTGTTTTTCCGGACGGGAAAAGTTTCGGAACCGTCGGCGGCGGAAGCGCCGAGTATGCGGCCGTAAAAGAAGCCGCGGCAAAACTAAAAGCAGGAGACCGCGCCTCATTCTGCCGCGAATACGTGATGCATCAGGACGATGCCGCTGAACTCGGTATGGTCTGCGGCGGCACGCTGACGCTTTATTTTCAGCATTTTAAAGGAGAGGAAGCCGCCCGCTGCTTTGAAAAAATTGCCGAAGCGGGCGAAGAAGACAAAGACGCCTGGCTCATCATCCCCGTCTGTCCGGGGCGCGAAGAAGGGAGCATCAGCTGCTTTGACCGCCGGGAATACCTCAGTGTTTACGGCATCTCGCCGGCTGCCCTCGACCTTGCCTCGCTGATGCGCAGCAAGCCCCGCCTTTTGAAAAACGAGAAAGGCAGCTTCTATCTTGAGCCCTTTGTGACCCAGGGCCGCGTCCTCCTTTTCGGCGGCGGGCATGTCGCGCAGGCGCTGCAGCCTTTGCTGCATACTCTGGCGTTCAAAACCCTCGTCTTCGAAGACCGTCCGCAGTTTTGCACGACGCAGCTCTTCCCGGAGGCGGAGGAACTGCTGCTCGGAGATTTCAAAGCCATCGATGAAAAACTTGAGATCCGCCCCGGCGACTACGCCGTCATCATGACCCGCGGCCATCAGGCGGATCTGGAGGTCTTGGAGCAGCTGCTGAAAAAAGAACTCCGCTACATCGGCATGATGGGGAGCAAGGCAAAAATAAAAACTGTTTACGGAAGGCTCGAAGAAAAAGGCTTCGGCAAGGAGGATTTCGCAAAAGTCCATGCCCCGATCGGAATCAAAATCGCTTCGGAAACCCCGGAAGAAATTGCCGTCAGCATTGCGGCGGAACTCATTTGCTGCCGGAACACGAAATAAGAGCCTGAAGGGACTGGGCGATCAGGGGCGTATCCGGAAGGGCGGCAGCAATTTTTCGGGCCGCCTCCTCTTCAAAGGGGCCGTCCGCCTGATTCAAAATGACGCAGCAATGAAGCGTATCCTTATAAGTATTTAAATACCCTTCCTTAATCAAGCGCGCAATATCCTCCGGCTCGACCGGGGCAGAAGGGCTTTTTTTGAGGCAGGAAGATACTAGAGGCAGGCGATGGGCCGCAGCTTTTAAAGGCTTCCCGATGGCCGAAAGCCCGGCCACGATCAAGAGTGTATCGCAGCAGGGGGGAATCACGGGTTCATGGGCGGCCGGGAATTTAATCGGCAGGCCCCTTGAACCGTCCGCCTCGATCAGCACCCGGTCAAAAATACCGGGCAGGCGCTCCAGAAAATCCGGCTGCCGGACTTTTCCTTTTGTTTCCGCTTCTTGGGCACAAAATAAAAGACGGCCCGCCCCGGCCTTTTCGGCCTTCCGCAGCTTTTCAAGTTTTTCCAAGGTATCAATACAAGGCCCCTCGGGCGTTTTCATATGAGTCGTCGTCGTCAGCGCTGCGGAAAAGCCCGCCGCCTTCATGGCTTCGCCCAGGGCAAAAAGCGTGCTCGTTTTGCCGCCCGCCCCGGCCAGGCAGATCACCCGGCTCTCCGGCAGCAGGAGCCCCGCCTCATAATAAGTATTTAAAAGATCCGGCGTTCCGGGCGCTTCAGCCCTGTAGAAAATCACGCCGTCTCCTTTTTATCGCGGGCTTAAAATCATGACCGCCTCCAGGACCGCCCCGCCCAGGGCGCGGGATTTATCCGAAATGGTAAAGCAGTTTTTCCTTTCGCTGATGCGCGGGTCAATGTCCGCAATCTTGAGCCCTTTTTCCACCCGAAGGCCCGGTCGGATCAGGCCGCGCAGCACCCCGTCCAGGCTCGCCGGAACCGGCGTGCCGTCAATTTCCGCGATGCTTTCGCCTTTTTCGACCACGTCCCCGATTTTCCGGACGGCACGCAGGATGCCGCTGCAGGGGGCGTGGATGACCCGCTCTGCGCTTTTCCCTTGAATAATCCCGGGGGTGCCGGTGTTGGGCGCCGCTTCGCCTTCAAAAATCAGCCGGCCCAGATTGTGGCCGCGCATGGTCTCGATCACGATGTCGACATCCTTGCCGGCACAGAAGCCGGGCCCTAGGGCGATGGTTCCCAGCCGGCCCATCCGGATGGCCGTGCCGAGATTTTTCTTGGCAATGATGGCATCGACCAGGATTTCCGGGCTGACATCCTGCAGGATCGCCGCCTCGGGATCCGTAATAATCGGGATGCGTCCGCGGGAAAACACATCTTCTATGGCCGAAAGCGCCGCGGGGCAGTATTCGGCCGTAAGATCTTCCACTTCCCAGAGGCCTTCATAGACGGCCTCGGACAAGGCTACTTCCCGCCGGATCGCCAGAGGCTCCGGAGCTTCTAAAATCAAGGGCTTGAATCCTGCCCGCCACAGGCACTGCACGGCACCCGTCGCCAGGTCGCCGCCTCCCCTCAGGATGATCCAGTCTTTCATTATTCTCGTATCTTCCGCTGCTTTTTCCCTCATCTTCTGCCTCAGTCTGAATGTTTTTCCGGCCTTTTCCTTCCAAACAGGGCTTCGGCCGGCGTTTTTCTTTAGTTTAACAAATAAAAAAGAGGGGGAGGGCTTGGCTGCAAAAAGGAGCCCGGGGTTTGGCTGCAAAAAAGAGAGCCTCCGGGCTGTAAAAGTTTCCGGACTGTTTTATCATAAGGAAAGAGTGTTTTTTGTGATGATAAAAAAAGAAAATCAGAGGTGAGCGCATGTTACGACGACTGAAACCCGCAAAAAAAGATTATATCTGGGGCGGCCGGCGCCTGGCCGCAGAGTTCGGCAAAGGGTCTGAGAACGAAAAAATCGCCGAGACCTGGGAACTGTCCTGCCACCCCGACGGTCCCTCGATCCTGGACAACGGGCAGTCTTTAAAAGACTTTTTGAAAGACCATCCCGAAGCCGGCGGCAGCCGCCTTGCCGCGTACAAAGAATTTCCGGTGCTGGTGAAACTCATTGATGCCGGGGACAATCTCTCCGTGCAGGTCCACCCGGACGACGCCTACGCCAGGGCGCACGAAGGCCAGGCCGGCAAGGAAGAAATGTGGTATGTGGTTGATGCCGCAGAAGACGCCGTCTTATACATCGGCCTGAAAGAAAAAATGAGTCCGGAGGCCTTCGATGAGGCGATCAAGGAAGAAAAACTATTGGACCACCTCAACGCCGTCAAGGTCCGGGCCGGCGAACACTACTTCATTCCCGCCGGAACCCTCCACGCCATCGGCAAAGGCTGCCTGCTCGCCGAAGTCCAGCAAAGCTCCAATGTGACCTACCGCGTCTACGATTACGGCCGCCGCGACGCCTGGGGCCGCAAACGCCCCCTGCACATCGAACAGGCCAAGGAAGTATGCTCTCTGGAAAAGGCCGAATTCCCGAAACAAAAGCCCTCCGGCTGCTTAGCCGAAGGGAAGAGTTTTCTTGTGGATCTCATAAAGGTGAAAGGGGAAGCCGAACTTTCCGCCGACGAGGAGAGCTTCTCCCATCTCTTGCTGGTAAAAGGCAAGCTTCAGCTCGAGGACGCAGGCAAAACATCGGAAGCAAAGCCCGGCGACGGTTTCTTTTTCCCCGCCCGAGGCGGCAGGATCCGCCTGAAAGGCGAGGGGGATATCCTCCGCACCCGTCTTCCCTAAGGAGCACTCAGGATTTGACGAGTACATATAACTTTCCGGCGCTGTTTTGATTAGCGCTCATCTTCCTTTTGATTTTCAATTTTCATATTTTCAGAGCTGAAGTCGGGCTGCTCGACAGCGGTGCGTGCCTCTAAAGGAGCGGCCGCTTCGGCCGGCACAATCCCGAGGAGCGCGGCTTCTTCTTCCTCTTTATACTTTTGCTTGATTTCGAAAATCTTTGTCTGAATTTCCTTCATCTTCTCCGCCGTCAGCGGGTAAAACTGCAAGGCAATCACCGAGAAAATCCAGCCTAAAATCGGCAGGCCCAGGAAGAGGAAGGTGCCGGTCCAGAAAATTGCCGGCGTCAGCGGATCGCCGGTTTTCGGCTGCGTTGACGTATAGCCGATAGCGGCCACCATCAGGGAGACGATCGTGGTCGAGAAGGCGGACACGATTTTGTCCACAAAAGAGAAAATCGTACCGATGATGCCCGGCATATAATTTCCCGAACGATAGGTCTCATAGTCCGTGACATCCGAAATAGCATTAATCGTCAGCCCGCCGGACGAACGCGAAATGCCCTGACCGAGTGACCACAAGACCAAATACATAATGGTCATAAAGCCCATATTATTCAGCCCGATCTGCTGCGGATCGCCGAAGATAAGGAGCAGCCAGATGCCGGCGTAAACCACAATACAGGCAATCGCCGTGGTCAGCATCCCGCGCCGGATCCCCAGTTTTCGGGCGTACTGCGAGAAGAACTGCACCAGAATAAAGGCGGGGATGAGGGTGATCAGGGAGAGTTTCCCCTGCAGGGTATTGTCGCCCATGATGATCCCGTAAATCATGATCGAGGTGATCGCATTAGAAGCCGCCAGACCCGAGATCTTATCCGTCGAAGCCGAGACGATCAGCATTTGCAGGGCGCGGTTCTTTTTAATGACCTGGAGATAATCTCTTAGCTGAAACTTCTGCTCTTTGCCGATGCCGAAGTTTTCCGATATGTCTTTCGACCAGATGCCGATCACCGCCAGCAAGGTCAGAACGCCGGAGAAAATAATGACGCCGGGGACCAGAACATTAAACAGCGCCATGGAATAATCCGCTTCGGGCGTGCCGAATTTGGGGATCAGGACCATGGAGATAAGAGCCGGGAAGCCGGCAAAAAGGACGAGCGTGTAAGGCGAATCAAAGGCCGAAAACAAAGGCCTCTGTGAGGGATCATTGGTCATGCAGGACTGTCCGGATTTGGTACAGGCCGTCTGGCAGGTATAGCCGATGCGGTAGATCAAATAGGTGAAGACGAAAAAGGCATAGCCCGCGCCGGGCCCGAAGGCATTGCTGATCCGGTGCGTGAAATTGTACATGACTAAAACCGCCGCCGTCATGATGACATAGCCGGTAATCATGAAGGGACGGAATTTCCCGAGTTTCCCGTCGGTCCGGTCGATCAGGGCACCGATAATCGGGTCCGTGATGCCATCAAAAATCCGCATAAGCGTCAGTATCGTACCGACGGCCGCCGTCAGCAGTCCCGCGTAGCCTACCAGATAGTAGGACACGAGATTGGTCAGCAGCAGGAAGGCATTGGTTGCCGTGTTGTTCAATGAAAAGAGTGCAATTTGCCAGAGCTTGGATCGATTGTATTGAATCTCAGGCTTCTTAACTGT
>CALLQJ010000159.1 GCA_938014865.1 uncultured Fastidiosipila sp. | reverse complement strand
GCGAATCAAGCATTGATAAGCTGATGAGGCTGAAGACGGCATTGATAACGATACAGGCGGCCAGGGCGCTGACCGCGGTCCTTTGCGCCATTTTCGTTTCCCGGGCACCCAGATAACGGGAGATCATGGAGTTTGCACCCATGCCGAAGGTAAAGGATATAGCTTGGATAATTAACATCAAAGGGAAGGCTACACCGACGGCCCCGCTGGCGGCTACACCCAGTGTGCCTACAAAATAGGTATCGGCCATATTGTAAATTGATGAAATCAGCATGGAAATAACCGAAGGCAGCGCCAGACTCAGAACCAGGCGGCCGACGGGAGCCTTCAGCATGCGCTGATACTGCGCATCATCATTTTTTATATTTATTTCTTTGGTATTTTCTTCCGCCAAATTTACAGCTCCGTTTTTTAAGATAAAGTCTATACTAACATAAGGTGAGCATGCTTCAGCAGGAAGAAAAACATAATCAGCGGATGAATTTGTGTAAAACTACGGTATATTCTCCTCAGATGGTAAAATTTTCTTGTGAAATGACAAAATATTCGTTACGATAAAAATATACAAAAGAAAGAATACACTATTTCGGAGGCATTTATGAAAGATAATGAAAACAAAAGACTGACGGATATCGTCAAGGATGAAGAAAAAGATCAGCCGGATGAGCTGGATGTTTTAGCGGAAGTGAAGAAGATTGTTGAAAAAGCCAATCTCTGTTTTTTCAATACCATCCGGGGCAAACAAATTGTTTCCCGTCCGATGTACCTTCTGGGCCAGGATTTCTCCGGTGAGCTTTGTCTTTTGACCAAAAAAGACAGCGAAAAGATCGAAGACATCAAGAAAGATTCCCGCGTCAGTCTGGTCATTTCGGATAAAGTGTTTGTCTCACTTTCGGGACGGGCCGAGCTTCAGGAAAATGTTTTAAAGAAACAGACGCTCTGGAGCAAGGGTGCGGAAGAATTCTTCGGCTGCTCTTATGACGATCCCTCGATTGCACTGCTCTGCGTGAAGGTAGACACCGTGCACTACTGGGAAAATACCGGCAAGCTGGACAGCCTCTTGAGCAAAGTGACGCCGCTCGGCGAAAGCCAGCATGAGGTCATCGATCTTTAAACAAAGGAAGCATAGCTTCTAAAGATAGTAAAAGCTTCTAAAGACAGTAAAAAAGCTCTGAATCTGAAGGTTCAGGGCTTTTTGCTTTCCTGCTTTCCGCTTTAATTAAAGAGTCTTGCGTAGTAGTCAAAAAGACCGAAGATCATGCTGAGCCCGACCAGGATCAGCAGAACACCCGATACTCTTTTGATGCTCAGCATGTGTTTTTTGATCCCGTCCAGTAGCTGCCGCATTTGATCAAAGAGGAGGGCGGTTAAAATGAAGGGAAGTCCTAATCCCATAGAAAATAAGAATAAGAGCAAAATGCCGCTCCACATGGTTTCGGCCTGACCGGCCTGAATGAGGGCCGCGGTAAGCCAGGTGCTCAGGCAGGGGCTCCAGGTCAGCGAATAGGCCGCCCCGAAAAGATAGCTGCTGCCGATGTGAAGGCCGCCTTCTTTTGGGATGAGCGTTTCCCCGGGGCTTTTTTTCATTTGGCTTTGTCCCTCTTTGTTTCGGCGGAAAACAGAGGAGAGGGAGGGCAGCTTCTGCAAGGCCGGAATCTCCAGATAGAAGACGCCCATAATGACCATGATGAGCCCGCCGATTTTTGT
>CALLQJ010000158.1 GCA_938014865.1 uncultured Fastidiosipila sp. | reverse complement strand
AAAGCCCGGCATTGCTTTCATTTTCCTTAATTTTTTCTTGAGCGGAAATCTCTTTAAACTTTTATCCTTTTTTAAATTTTTATCCTTTACTGTTTATCCGCCATGAGAAAACGCAGCAGACGCATCAGATCTTTCAGCGTTGCTTTCATATCTTCCCGGCTGCTCTTTTTTGCCTCCGAAAAGGGCACGGCCCGCCGGTTAATGCTGAAGGCCGCCAAAAGCCCTCTTTCATACAAGGGTTCGATGCCTTTTTCGATGTCTCCGACAACGGCAATCAGCGGCTTGGGGAGGCGACGGGCGCGGGCGGCGATCCCCGCCACGGCCTTGCCCCGGACGGACTGTCCGTCCAGCCGGCCTTCGCCGGTCAGAATAAAGTCGGCCCGGGCGGCGTGGCGGTCGAAGCCGCAGAGATCCAGAATGCTTTCGATCCCCGGCTTCAGCGTCCCGCCGAAGAGGGCGGCAGCGCCGGCGCCGAAGCCGCCGGCGGCCCCCGCCCCTTTTAAATCTGCCACGGCGGGGCCGCCCGCCGAACGAATCAGCGCGGCAAAGTGCCGCAGCCCCCGGTCCAGCAGTGGGATGTCGGCGGGCGCCGCCCCCTTCTGCGGAGCGAAGATCGCCGCCGCCCCGTCCTTCCCGTATAAAGGATTATCCACATCGCTCATTACAATGATCTCGGCCTTCTCAAGCTCCGGCAGCACGGCCGAGCGCTCAATCGCGGCAATATTAATTAGGGTCTTGCCCGTCGGCACAAAATCCCGCCCCGCCTCATCCAGAAATCGAAAGCCCAGCGCCGCGGCGGCTCCGCAGGCGGCGTCATTGGCGGCACTGCCGCCCAGGCATAAATAAAGGCGCGGGGCAGAGGCGCTGCTCTGCCGGAGGGCATGGGCCATAAGCTCGCCGACACCGAAGGTCGTGGCATTCAAGACATCGGGGCTATCGCCCATAAGCGGCAGGCCCGCCGCCTCCGCCAGCTCAATCACGATGCTCCCGTCGCGGAGGACGGCGTAAGCCGCTTCGACCGGCTCGAAGCGCGGGCCGCAGACCTCAAGCCGGACCCTGCGGCCGCCTGCCGCCATCAAAAACGCATCCAGGCTCCCTTCGCCCCCGTCCGCGATGGGGAGGGCTTTGGTTTCTGCGCCGGGAATTTCGGCCTTAATCACCTCTTCCATAATTTCACAGACCTCAAGGGCCGTGAGGCTGCCTTTAAAGGCATCGGGTGCTAAAAGAAAATTCGGCATGAAAACCTCCGACAGTATGCCCGAAGCGCTTATCCCTCAGGCGTCCTCATCCGGGCAGGCAATCGCCATCAGATGTTCGATCGTATGATGCAAAAGCTCGGTCTCTTCCGTCCCGGCGGCCTTGTAATACACTTCCTTGCCTTCCCGCCGGCTGGTCACCAGACCGCTGTCGCGCAGCAGACGCAGATGGTGCGATACGGCCGGAGACGACATCTCAACCATCGCCGAAATATTAATGACGCACTCCTCGCAGTGGCAAAGCAGCCAGAAAATACGAAGGCGCGTCCCGTCTCCCAAAAGCTTGAAGATATCAGCCAAGGTCTGGAAATGCTCCGCTCCCGGCATCTTATCCCAATCCATTTTTATGTGCTGACCGTGATCGTGGGGTAATTTAAATTTCGCCATCCCTGAACCTCCCCGGACATTCTTCTTTTAATATTAACGCAAAAGAGGGCTTTTAGCTTTCAGC
>CALLQJ010000157.1 GCA_938014865.1 uncultured Fastidiosipila sp. | reverse complement strand
GCGACCACCGAGATCTACACTCTTTCCCTACACGACGCTCTTCCGATCTAGCCGCGCGGGGCGAAACCGGGTTTCGTGCTTTATGATAATTACCAAACCGTCCGGGCCGAAGCGAAGGCGCATGAGGACCTGGCCGACAGGGATAAAGCGTAAAAAACCGGCTCAGGATGCATCCTGAGACCGGCTGAAAAAATCACTGAGCTCGAAAAAGCTGATCAGGCCTCGCTTTGCCTGGGCGGCACATCTTCCGGACGGAGGCCGAGTTCTTTCAGGATTTTGTCTTTAAATTTCGTTTCCCCCAAAGAATAAATACAGCCGCAGAAACGCTGCCGGTAAAGTCCGTCTTCCCGGGCCATCTGCTGGCCTTTGCGGTAGCCGGATCTGAAATCCCGGGGCAGGTATTCCACGCCGTGCCGTTCCGCAGCCGCTTCAGCTGCCTTCGTCATGGCCTCCTGATCCTGCCAGGGGGAGACAAAAAGCGTGGAAGTAAAGGCATCATAGCCGAGCTCGCGGGTCATGCGCGCCGCTTCGTTAAAACGCAGATGATAGCAGTAACGGCAGTGCCGGCTTTTCTTGTCGGAAGCAAAAGCCCGCCAGACCGCCTCGTCACAGCGGTCATTAACCATAAGATCCAGATCGTGCAGACGGGCAAAACGCTCCACACTCTCCCGGCGCCGTTTCATTTCGCCCGGAGGCTGTATATTCGGATTGAAAAAATAGCCTTTGATTTTGCCGAAGCCTTCTTCCCTTAAAACCTTCAGCGGGTATTCGGCACAAGGGCCGCAGCAAATATGCAAAAGCAATGCTTTATCTTCTGTTTTCATCCTCTCACTTCCTCATTAAAACTTTAAAAGATAATCAAAATTATGTGCAGAAAAGATCTTCAAAGATCATCCAGGCCGAGCTGTCTGCCTTTCTCCTCCGAAATCCCGGCCTCTTCCCCGCTTTCCTTTTCAGAGGCGGAAGCACTCTGCGGCGCTTCGAGCCCGAGATGGGACCAGCCTAAATTCGTAAGCACCCGGCCCCGCGGCGTCTTAGCCAAAAAGCCCAGCTGCATCAAAAAGGGTTCATAGACATCTTCAATCGTGCCGGGGTCTTCATTGGTGACGGCCGCTAAGGTATCCAGGCCGACCGGCCCGCCGTTAAAGACTTTGGCGATGACGCGCAAAATCTCATTGTCTACTTATCCCCATTTAAATCTGCACTACCCTCAACTATCTCTACTGCAAAATCCAGTAA
>CALLQJ010000156.1 GCA_938014865.1 uncultured Fastidiosipila sp. | reverse complement strand
GAGACTGCTATGGAAATCGTCAAACGCGGTCACCGTCTGATCGCCGATGACTTGGTGGAAGTCCGCCGAGTCTCTGATACCACCCTGCTCGGCCGGGCGCCCGAAATTATCCGCCATCTGATCGAGATCCGGGGACTCGGCATATTGGACGTCAAAGAGCTTTTCGGCGTTTCTGCCGTCAAGCAGCAGGAGTCCATCGATTTTGTCATTAATCTGGAATTGTGGGATGAGCGGAAAACCTATGAGCGCCTCGGCATCAATGAAGAGAGTACCGAGATTTTAGGCATCCGCGTGCCGTCGATTACGATTCCGGTACGCCCGGGACGTAACCTGGCCATCATCGTGGAAGTTGCGGCCATTAACTTCCGGCAGAAACGCATGGGCTATAATGCGGCTCAGGCGCTGACAGAACGGCTTTTCGGACAGCAGAACGAGAACAGCTGAGGCCTTCCGGAGCGGGAGGAGCCGGCGGAAGGCGGCAGGACCTTTTAAAGAAAAGCAGAATAACGAAGACGGCAGAGAAGACAAAAGGAGAGGGCATGAAGCGTTGGGAAGCAATTGAAGAAGAATACGGAGTGGATATTCAGGAAAAGCGAGCTCTGGCAGATTTCTGCAGCTATAAAATCGGCGGTCCCGCCGATTATTTTTGCGAGCCGGAAACGGCCGAGGCGCTGACGGCGGTGCTGAACGCCTGCAAAGCCGATGAAATTCCCGTTACGGTGATCGGCAAAGGATCTAATCTTTTAATTTCCGACAAAGGCGTCAGAGGCATGGTGATTTGCCTCTCTTCGGCATTTTCGGCACAGGGCTTTTTGCGCAGCAAGCCGGGAGCGGGGGATTATCCCGCCCTTCTGGAGGCGCTTGAAGAAGAGCCTGTTCCGGATGAAAACGGCGATGTCTGGTTCTTTTCCGAGGCCGGGGCGTCGATGATCGATACTTCAAGGAAGGTATCGGCCAAGGGGCTTCGCGGCCTGGAATTTGCCTGCGGCATTCCCGGCAGTGTCGGCGGCGCGCTTTATATGAATGCCGGCGCTTACGGCGGCTCGACGGAAGATACGGCGATGATTACGTATTATCTGGATAAAAATTATGCCGTAAAAGCAGCCGAGGGTGAGGAGCAGGCCTTTTCCTACCGCAGCAGTTTTTTTCAGGACGAAGGCGTGATTATTTTAGGCTGCTGCTACCGGCTCCTGCCCGGTGAACAGGAAGCGATTGATGCCTGTATTGCCGATCTCACGGCCCGGCGGGAGAAGTCCCAGCCTTTGGATCTGCCGAGCTGCGGTTCGGTTTTCAAGCGCCCGGCCGGTCACTATGCCGGCAAGCTGATTATGGACAGCGGCCTTCAGGGCTACCGGGTCGGCGGAGCCGAAGTGTCCCGGAAACACGCCGGCTTTATTGTGAATCAGGGCGGCGCTTCAGCCGCTGATGTCGAGGCCGTGATCCGGCATGTGCAGGAGACGGTAGCGGATAAATACGGGGTGAATCTGGAGACGGAAGTGCGCTTCACCGGCGATTGGGACAGCTCCGAGAACTAACGCCGGGAGGGAAATAAGCCGTGGACATTATAATACTGAGCGGTATGTCCGGCAGCGGCAAAAGCGTGGCTGTGCAAAGCCTTGAGGATATCGCTTATTTTTGTATTGATAATCTGCCGCCTCAGCTTCTCGCCGGCATTATTCTTAAGCTTTCCCGGGTCAAGCGCAACGGCGCCCCCTGGCTTTCGCGCCTGGCGGTCGTGGTGGACAGCCGCAGTGCGGATTTTTTCCCGGATCTTTATCAGGGCCTGAATGCGCTGGATAAGGCCGGTTTGGATTACCGGGTGGTATTTCTGGATGCCTCGAACGAGACATTAATCAGCCGCTACAACCAAAGCCGGCGCAATCACCCGCTGGCCGAGGGCGGCGGCATCAACGCCGGGATCAATAAGGAGAGGGCTTTGCTCAAGCCTTTGCGTGAACGGGCCGATCGGATCATCAATACGGACGGGCTCAGCGAGCGGGAGCTCAGAAAACGCATACAGGATCTGGCTTCTGAACGTCCGGACGAAGGGCGGAGGCCGGATATCATCAGAT
>CALLQJ010000155.1 GCA_938014865.1 uncultured Fastidiosipila sp. | reverse complement strand
AGGCATGCCCCGGCATGCGTCGACGCATGCAGCCGGTGTGATTATTTCGGGCACCGATATCACGGATATTGCACCGCTGGCCCGGAACGATGATTCCCTGGTTGTGCAGTATGCGAAAAATGATATCGAAAAACTGGGGCTTTTGAAGTTTGACTTTTTAGGCCTGCGCACGCTGACCGTGCTCCGGGATACCCGGGATATGGTGCAGGAAAACTACGGCAAATACATTGATTTTGATAATCTGCCGCTGGATGATCCCGAGGTCTTCAAAATGCTGGCCGCCGGCGATACCGCCGGAGTATTCCAGCTTGAAAGCAGCGGCATGACGGCTTTTATGAAGGAGCTTAAGCCGGAGAGCATGGAGGATATCATAGCCGGCGTGGCTTTATATCGCCCTGGTCCGATGGATCAGATCCCGCGCTATGTGGCAGCCCGGCATGATCCTGAGAAAATTTATTATCACCATCCCAAGCTTGAGCCGATTCTGAACGTGACCTACGGCACCATCATTTACCAGGAACAAGTCATGCAGATCGTCCGGGATATCGGCGGATTTTCAATGGGGCAGGCGGATCTGGTACGTTATGCCATGTCCAAAAAAATTGCCGGTCTGATGGAAGACTATGAAGAACTTTTCATATACGGCGGCACGGATGAAAACGGCCGTGAGGTGGACGGCTGCATCAAACGCGGCGTCCCCGAAGAAACCGGGCGGACGATTTACAAAGAGCTGAGGGCTTTTGCCGGCTATGCATTTAACAAAGCACATGCCGCGGCCTATGCCGTGGTGGCGTATTATACGGCCTGGCTGAAATACTATTACCCGCTGGAATTTATGGCCGCCATGCTGAATTCCTATCTGGGAAATTTAGATCAGGCCGCGAACTATGTCACGGTCTGCCGGAAAATGGGGATCGATATTCTTCCGCCGGATGTCAACTATTCTTATGCGCGTTTTACGACTGAAAACGGGGCCATACGCTTTGCCTTGGCAGCCGTTAAAAATGTCGGCTCCGCGCAGATTTCGGCCCTGGTTGAAGAACGTGAAGAAAACGGCAAGTTCAGCGATTACGGAAATTTTCTGCAGCGTGCCTATGAACGCGGGCTTTCGCGCAAAGTCGTGGAGAGCCTGATTTATGCCTCGGCCTTGGATTGTTTCGGCGAAAAACGTTCACGCCTGATGAGTGCGCTTGATCCTTATTATGACCTTCTGGCGCAATCGAATAAAAATCATATGGAAGGTCAGATGTCATTTTTTGACCTGGGCGCGGAAGAATCTATGGAGATTGCGGAACCGACATATCTGGATGTGGAAGAATATTCCCGCCGCGAGCTCTTGTCCAAGGAAAAGGAAATGCTCGGCATCTATTTCAGCGGCCATCCGCTGGAAGATTATGAAAAAAGACTGCGCCGGGAAGGCTATACCACGGCGGCGGAGCTTAATCCGCCCGACGACAGCTCACTGCCCGGCGATGAGGCCGGCAAGCAGCTGGCGGAGGCGCAGCGGCTGCCGGACCAAAGCGAGGTGAGGATGGCCGGCCTCGTATTGAACCGGCGCAATGTGACGACCAAGCGTAACGAGCTGATGTCGATACTCACCCTGGAAGATCTGAGCGGTCAGTTTGACTGCGTGGTTTTCCCGCGTGTTTTGGAACGGGTGAATCCTTTGATCCGCGAAGGCCGGGTGCTGGCCCTGGAAGGACGCGTCAGCAATAAAGATGATTTCCCGAGCAGCCTTCTGCTCAATGAGGCCGCCGTACTGCCGCGTGATGATGAGGAATGGCCGGAAGACAGCCGCTTCGCCCGCGCTGCGAAAAAACAAAAACAGGCGCAAAGAGGCGGCTTCCGGGCGCCGCCCGGCCCGGTGCCGCCGCCGGCTTATCCGGAGCGGGAGCAGCGTTTTGCGTACAGTGATCTGCCGGAAGATAAGGGCCCTTTGCAGTATCTGACCGTGCAGCTCGACCGCTCTTCCGAAGAGGGCCTGCCGGACAGTCTCAAGGCCTTGTGCCGTTACTGGCACGGCAGCACACCGCTGGCGGTTTTCTTTTCTGAGGATGAAAAACTCAGCAAAAATCCGGAAGGCCTCAGCGTGGAAACATCCGAATTATTTTTATATGCGCTCATCAAGCGTTATGGTATAAATAATATATGGATCGGTTCGATTTAAACCGGAAAAAAGATTAGAGTTTCAGCATAGCAAATGCTTTGAATACACAGCGCAAGCAGTCAAGATCAGGAGGAAAAATATGGAAGAAAATAAACCCGTTGCGAATATTCGGAATATCGGAGTACTGACAAGCGGCGGCGATGCCCCCGGCATGAACGCAGCCGTCCGTGCAGTGGTGCGTGCCGGCTTGTATTACGGCTACAACATGTACGGCATCAGGCGCGGCTACCACGGTTTGTGGCGCGGCGATATCAAACAGCTTCAGGCCAGAGACGTTTCCGGAATCCTGCAAAGAGGGGGCACCTTCCTGATGACCGCAAGGAGCGCTACCTTTCAGACCCCGGAAGGCGTGCAGAAAGCCAAAGAAATGGCCAATGTCTTCAATTTGAGTGTTGTGGTCGTGATCGGCGGCGACGGCTCATTCCGCGGGGCCAAGGCACTGAGCGATGCCGGCGTGGACGTCATCTGCATTCCCGGCACAATTGATAATGATATCGGCTGCACCGAATACACCATCGGTTTTGATACCGCCATGAATACGGCGATGGAAGCGATCGATAAGCTTAAAGATACCGCGTCGTCGCATGAACGCTGTTCGGTAATTGAAGTGATGGGCCGGCATGCCGGCTATATCGCCTTAAATGTCGGGATCTCCTGCGGGGCCGAAGTCATTTTAATACCGGAAGTGCCCTTCAGTTTTGAACAGGATGTCGTAAGGCGGCTGCTTGAGTGCCGCAACTCCGGCAAGAGCCACTATGTTGTGGTCGTGGCCGAAGGTGCAGGAAACGCGCAGGAAATTGCGCATCAGATCGAAGATAAAACGGGGATAGAATCCCGTTCGACCATTCTCGGACATATGCAGCGCGGCGGCAGCCCGACACTGCGTGACCGCCAGACCGCGTCTATTATGGGGGCCAGAGCGGTGGACTGCATCCGGGAAGGCAGGCTGAACCGCATCATTTGCTGCAAGCACGGCAAGATCACCGACATTGATCTGGACGAGGGCCTGGAGATGACCAAGTCGCATGATACTGATCAGATCAACAATGCCAGAATTATTGCGGTCTGAGGGCGTTTTGCCGTAAAAAGAAATTTTCAGCGGATGCCGGCAGGAGACCGGCTTCCGTCCGCATTTTTGTTTAGACATTGCCGAAGAAGATAAGTATGATGTAACAAGTGCGTTTGAGTGAATATCAAGAAGTGGCAGGTTGAATTCCCGCCTGCGGGAAAAGAGTTTATGAACTGGAAAGAACAAATCACAATCCCTAATATTTTGACGTTGATCCGCCTGGCCTGTATTCCCGGGATGGCAAAGGAAATTTATGACTCCGGCGGTTACTCCAAGCTTTCCGCAGTGCTTTTCCTGGCCATTTGGTTTACGGATATACTGGACGGCTGGATTGCCCGGCATTTTAATCAGGTCTCGGATTTAGGCAAGGTGCTCGATCCGCTGGTCGATAAAATATTCCAGATTACCACGGGCATCATGATGTGCGTCGTCGGACGGCTGCCGCTTTGGGTTCCCGTCATCATGGTAATAAAAGAACTTATTATGATTATCGGAGGCGCCTTTCTCTTTAAACGGGAATATGTTGTCAGTGGCAAGTGGTACGGGAAGCTGACGACCGTCCTGACCGCGATTGCCTTTGTGATCATTTTCTTCCTGCCGAAAGAAAAAGTCTGGATCACGCCGTACTTATTTATTCTTCCCATCGGCATGACGCTTTTTTCCTTAGTCAGCTACGGCCGGGATGCTATCCGGGTCTACCGCTCAGGCATCCTGGATGATAAGGCCTGAGACGCCGGAGGTTTTTACACACAATAGCTTTTCATAGGACATAAGAGATTTTAATTATATTACGATACAAGAAATTTTAATTATATAAGGAGTTAGTCTTGCGCGACGAATCACAAGCTATAGTCAGGCGTTCTCGCGAGAAGCTGGAATTTCCGCTTATCATTGACCGGCTCAGTGCGCTGGCCGTGTCGAGGGAAGGGAAGGCTTTGTGCGAGAAGCTTTTGCCGCACAGCCGGCTCGAAGAAGCGGAAGCGGCACAAAAAGAAACCGAAGATACGCTGGAAATCCTCTTTGAAAGAGGACGACCGCCTTTACAGGGCCTGCATGAGATCAGGCCTTTTGTTAAGCGCTCGCTGATGCCGGGAGCTGTCTTAAGCTGCGGCGATCTGATGCGTATCGGGGTTTTTCTGGAAGGCATTAAGAAATTAAAGGCATTTATGGCCGAAGAGCCCGGAGACAATGCCTTTTATGCCCTCCTGCCCATGCTGGAAAGCCTGCCTTTTTTATGCCGTGACCTGAACCGCAGCATCATCGGGGAAGACGAACTGGCCGATGATGCCAGTCCCGAACTGGCCCGGCTCCGGAAAAA
>CALLQJ010000154.1 GCA_938014865.1 uncultured Fastidiosipila sp. | reverse complement strand
GGCGGCGGAGGTGATGGTGATGCCGCGTTCCTGCTCCTGCTCCATCCAGTCCATGCTGGCGCCGCCTTCATGGGTTTCGCCCATTTTGTGGATACGGCCCGTGTAATAAAGGATACGTTCGGTCGTCGTTGTCTTGCCCGCATCGATATGGGCCATAATCCCGATATTTCTTGTATTCTCAAGTGAGAATTTTCTTGGCATTGGGATAATCTCCTTTCGATGGGCTTACCATCTGTAGTGAGCAAAAGCACGGTTGGCATCGGCCATTCTGTGCATTTCCTCTTTACGTCTGAACGCACCGCCCTGATTATTCATCGCATCCGTAAGTTCGGCGGCGAGGCGTTCTTTCATGGTTTTTTCACTTCTTCTGCGTGCGAAAAGCACGATCCAGCGCAGTGCTAATGTCTGTCTGCGTTCGGGACGAACTTCCACCGGCACCTGATAGTTGGCACCGCCTACATGGCGCGCCTTCACTTCGAGCATCGGCATCACGTTCTCTAATGCTTTTTCAAACACTTCTAAGCCATCCATACCGGTCTTTTCCTTAATAATGTCAAAAGCACCGTATACGATGGACTGTGCGGTTCCCTTCTTGCCGTCCAGCATGACGATGTTGATGAGTTTTGAAACTCTTACGTCATGATAAACGGGATCAGGGAGAACTTCTCTTTTTGGGACATGGCCTTTACGTGGCACTTTGTCTTCCCTCCTTTACATGATTAAACAGGCACAAAAGCCCGTATCACAGGTACTCACGACTCTCTTAAAGCCTTGTTCAGCGCCTTGTCGTACGGCCCTCATCTCTGAAAGATATAGCGACAAGATGTACTGAGCATATGAGTTCAACCTGATCCTTTACTTCTTGACCTTGGCAGCCTTCGGTTTCTTGGCACCGTATTTGGAGCGGCTCTGTCTTCTGTCCGCTACGCCTGCGGTATCCAATGTTCCGCGCACGACATGGTAACGCACACCCGGCAGATCCTTGACACGACCGCCTCTGATGAGGACGACCGAGTGTTCCTGCAGGTTATGTCCGATACCCGGGATGTAAGCAGTCACTTCAAGACCCGAAGTCAGGCGGACACGCGCAACCTTTCGCATAGCTGAGTTAGGTTTCCTAGGTGTTGTCGTCTTCACAACCGTGCACACCCCGCGTTTCTGCGGAGAAACAACCTTATTGGTCCGCTTTTTCAGCGTGTTCATGTTGACGTGCAGCGCCGGAGAATGCGACTTCTCCTTCTTGCTTTTACGACCGTGTTTCACTAACTGGTTGAACGTCGGCATCAATACACCTCCTTTCGAATTACAATATTTTTACAATGTTAACGCCCCGTTTGCCAAAAGGACAGCATGCGGAGCGACACACGAAAAGATTATAGCACCCGAGCGGTAATGGTGCAAAGCTTTTTTTCTCTCAAAAAACACAAGTTTCAGCGCTCTTCGGCGAATCTTGCCTTAAATTGCCCGTTTCCGCTTTTTTCGGCGGCAAAAGCCCGAAAATCAAGGCTTTGTGCGGGAAAAGCCCGGAATTTATTCACGGAAAATTAAAAATCCGCAGCCGCTTCCGAAAGCAGCTGCGGAGTTCTGAATACATTTTTCTTAAAACGTTCCTTGCAATAAGATTATGCTTCGCGCGGTTTCAGGACTTCCTGTCCGCCCATATACTTGCGCAGCACTTCCGGAATGACGACCGTGCCGTCCTCCTGCTGATTCTGTTCGAGGATCGCCGGCAGTATTCTTGACGTCGCCAGCCCCGAGGCATTCAAGGTATGCATAAACTCCAGCTTGCCGTCATCGGACCGGCGATAGCGCATATTGCCGCGTCTGGCCTGATAGTCCCGGGCATTGGACGCCGAACTGACTTCCTTATAACCGTTCATGCTCGGAATCCAGACCTCGATGTCCCAGGTCTTCGCCATCGAAGCGCTGCAGTCTCCTGCGGCAAGACGCGAAAGACGGTAATGCAACCCCAGGCCCTCCACCAGTTCACAGGCCTTTCTGACCATTTCTTCGAAGGCCGCAGGCGACTGTTCCGGCGTGGTGTACTGGAAAATTTCCACCTTATTAAACTGATGACCGCGGATCATCCCGCGCTCTTCCGCACGATGGGATCCCGCCTCTCTCCTGTAGCAGGGGCTGTAGGCGAAGAACTTGCGCGGCAGATCCTTTTCCTCGAGAATTTCGTCACGATAGATATTCACCAAAGCCGTTTCCGCCGTGGGAAGAATAAACTGGCGATTTTGTTCCGGCGTGCCCTCGGGCGCGGCCAGCCAGTAGACATCTTCTTTAAACTTCGGGAACTGGCCGGCGGTAAAGCCGGAGGCCTGATTCAGAATATGCGGCACCAGCATCATTTCATAATTGTCGCGCAGATGCGTCTCAATGAAATAATTTAAAATGGCCCATTCCAGGCGGGCGCCGTCTCCGCGGTAAATCCAGAAGCCGTAGCCGGAAAGCTTGGCGCCGCGCGTGTAATCAATAATGCCCAGACGTTCGGCAATATCCACATGGTGCTGCGGTTTAAAATCAAATTCCCGCTTTTCTCCCCATACTTTTTCCACCTGATTATTCTCTTTGCCGCCCGCCGGCACATCCTCCGCAGGAATATTGGGCAGACCGGCGAGGAATTCTTTTTGCTCTTCATCCATCGCGACGATCTCTTCATCGCGCTCTTTGATCGTCTGAGACAAAGTCTTCAGTTCACTTAAAACCTCCGACGCGTCTTCCCCCGCCTTCTTCAGCTGCGGTACGGTGGCGGAAAGCTTATTGCGTTTCGCTTTCATCTGCTCCGTTTCCGTCAGAAGCTTTCTGCGTTTCTCGTCAGCCTGCAGGAAGGCGGCAAAATCCGCCTCAAAGCCGCGTTTGGCCAAGGCCTTCGCCACATAGTCCGGATCGCGGCGGATTAATTGAATATCTAACATAAGTTCCTCCTCGAAGGATTAATTATTGTTTACTTTACAGTATAGCATTTATTGAAAATCCGCAGGAAAGTATCCCGCCGATAAACTTTACGGAATGTGCCGAATAAAGACGCGGCGCCCGGCTTACTCCAGCCCGTTCAGCTTCCCCTCGCAGAGCAGTCCGGGAAAGTCTTTCTGGCGCAGGTACTCATAGAGCACAATGGCCACCGAGTTTGCCAGATTGAGAGAGCGGGCCTCCTCATACATCGGAATCCGGATCATGCGCTCCGGGTGGGCCAGAAGCAAAGACTCCGGCAGTCCCTTCGTCTCCTTGCCGAAAAGCAGCAGCACATCATCCGGATACTGCACATCCGAATAGACCTTTTCGGACTTTGTGCTGGTGTAATAAACCGCATAATCGCTTTTCGCCTGCAGCAAAGCTTCCGTGTTGTCCCACAATTCCAGATCCGACAAAAGATACCAGTAATCCAGCCCCGCTCGTTTCAGATAGCGGTCA
>CALLQJ010000153.1 GCA_938014865.1 uncultured Fastidiosipila sp. | reverse complement strand
ACGGCCTGCTGTTTACGGCAGCTAACCGCATCCAGGCAGCCGGTGACCGCATCATGGATGAGCTCACGCTGCGTCAGCAGTTTCTGCTGGTATTGCTCTCCTGATTTGATGATTACCCGCCGACCCTGCAGGAACTGGCCACGGTCTTCGGCAGTTCGTACCAAAATGTGAAGCGGATGGCGGCGGCTCTGGAAGAAAAAGACTATCTGAGAATCCGCAAAGACCGCGCGGACCGGCGCAAAATCCGCATCGATCTGAACCGGGAAAAATATGAGCTCATGCGCGGTGAACGCTATCGTACGGCAGAAGCCTTCAGCGAGAAGCTTTACAGCGGCATATCCGAAGAAGAGATAAAAACCCTGAATGCCATTTTGCGTAAGATTGACGATAATCTTGCGGAGATGGAAAAAGATTAAAAAGCGGCGCTGTAAAGGGGCCGCTTCCTGAAGCGCCGGGGATCGATTGCCGGCGCTGATCATAGATGCCGATCTTAAATGTTCACGCGTCAAAACGCTTGAGAATATCCTGAAGCTCCTGCCGGCAGGCAGCGAGCTCTTTTTTTGTCTCCGAAGGGGCCGGACCGCCGGCTGTGTTCCGCACGCGGACGCAGTGCTCAAGCGAGATGGCGTCATAAACATCCGCCTTGCAGTCCGGGAAAAACCTGCGGTATTCTTCGAGGCTCAGATCTTCCAGGCTTTTGTCTTTTCCGGAAGCGTATGCAACGATCTCACCCGAAATTCTATGGGCATCGCGGAACGGCGTGCCGGCGGCAACAAAGTAATCCGCCAGATCCGTGGCGTTGGTATAGCCGCCCGCCGCTGCCTGACGCATCCTTTCTTTATTCACGCTGAGACTAGCCGTCATGCCCGTGAAGGCAGGGAGGCAGAGCAGAAGCGTATCCAGGGCATCGAAAATCGCTTCCTTATCTTCCTGCATGTCCTTGTTATAAGCCAACGGCAGTCCCTTCATCATCGTAAGCAGACTCATCAGATCGCCGAAGACACGCCCGCTTTTGCCGCGGGTCAGCTCGGCGACGTCCGGATTTTTCTTCTGCGGCATCATGGAAGAGCCCGTTGCATAGGCATCGTCCAGTTCAATAAAAGAGAACTCCCGGGAGGACCAGAGAATGATTTCCTCGCTGAGCCGGGATAAGTGCATCATGATCATGGCGAGCACAAAATTCAGTTCGATCACAAAATCCCGGTCACTCACGGCATCTAAGCTGTTGCGGCAGTTTGCCCCAAAGCCCAGCCTCTCACAAGTATAGTCCCGATCAATCGGATAGCCGGAGGCAGCGAGCGCCCCGGCCCCCAGAGGATTCTGATTCATGCGCCTGCGCCAGCAGGCCAGGCGGGAGAGATCCCGGAGAAACATTTCCGCATAGGCCAGAATATGGTGCGCAAAGGTGACCGGCTGGGCTCTTTGCAGATGGGTGTATCCGGGCATAATGCTCTCGTGATGATAGGAGGCCAGTTCAAAAAGTGTTTCAAG
>CALLQJ010000152.1 GCA_938014865.1 uncultured Fastidiosipila sp. | reverse complement strand
ACGGTTTATGTACAAACGTGGCATGGAACGCCTTTGAAAAAACTGGCGGCCGATGTCGAGCGCCGTGCCCGCCGGGCCGGGATGCGCGGACGCACGGTACGTCTTTTAGTAAAGGATCAGGACTTTCGCCTGCGCAGCCGGCAGAAGAAACTGCCGCTGGCCGTGCAGAAGGCGGAAGATATTTACCCGGTCGCCATGGCCCTTTACCTGGAACATTTTAAAGAAGAGCGGGCCGTCAGGCTCTTGGGCATTACCCTGGACAGCCTGGAAGAAGAGGGGGCCGCGACGCAGATGACCCTCTTTGATCTATTGCCGGGAAAGGGCTCTGAAGACTCTTCAAGCACGGCGGCGCATTCAGATAAGGAACTTAAAAAGCAAAAGCAAGCCGCTGCGGAAGCGGAGACGGAAAAGAAGAAAGAAGCAGAATTTCAGGCGCTTTTAGAGGCTTTAAAAGAACGTTTCGGGGAGGATCATATCACCCTGGCCGCCGATATTGAGCGGAAGAAGGAGGGGGAAGAAGAGGCCGGAGATTAATGTATAATACCCTATAAGACTACTCGCTTGCCGCAGGACTTCTGAGCTCCGGATGCGGCATTTCAGCACAGAGAGGATTAGGCATGAAAACGGCAATTATCATAGGAGCGGGGCCTGCGGGTCTGACAGCCGCCCTGAGTCTTTTGGAAAAAGGAGACTATAAGCCGATTGTATTAGAAGCAAGTGAATTTATCGGCGGGATTTCCCGCACGGCCGAATATAAGGGCAATCGCATGGATATAGGCGGTCACCGCTTTTTCAGCAAAAGCCCGGAAGTCAATAAAATCTGGCAGGAACTGATGCCCGTACAAGGGGCGCCGGCCTATGATGATAAGAAACTGGGATGGGAAAAGGATTTCCCGGCCGAGGGGCCAGACCCGGAAGCGGAAGACAAGGTCATGCTGCTGCGCCACCGCGTGTCGCGGATTTTATACCGCCGCAGATTTTTTGACTATCCCATCAGCATGAAGCCGGAAACCTTTAAAAATTTAGGCCTCGGCACGACGCTCAAGGCCGGTTTCGGCTATCTGGGCGCCAGCTTTGATCCGCTGCCGGAAGATTCCCTGGAGAATTTTTACATCAATCGATTCGGACGCCCGCTTTACAATATGTTTTTCGAACGCTATACGGAAAAGGTCTGGGGGCGTCACCCCTCACAGATTTCGGCGGACTGGGGCTCGCAGCGGGTAAAAGGGCTTTCGCTTTTGACGACGGTCTGGAATGCGGTAACGAAACCTTTCCGCGGCGGAAAAACCAAGGAAACGTCTTTGATTGAAGCCTTTAAGTATCCGAAGATGGGCCCGGGTCAATTCTATGAAACCATGGCCGAAGAAGTCGTCAGACGGGGCGGTGAAATCCGTTTCAATCAGGAAGTCACCGGGCTCCGGCTCGAGGACGGAAAGATTACAGGCGTGAGAACAAAAGATCCCGGGAGCGGCGCCGAAAAAGAGCTGCAGGCGGATGCTTACTTCTCTTCCATGCCGATTAAAGACTTGATTTCCGCCATGTCCGGGAAGGTGCCGCAGAAGGTCCGCGAGGTAGCCGAAGGGCTGCCGTACCGTGATTTCATGACGGTCGGACTTTTGGTCAAAAAGCTGCTTCTGGAAAATAAAACCGAGACCGAGACCTTGCACGGCGGGGTGCCGGACAATTGGATTTATATTCAGGAAGAGGACGTGCTGATCGGACGTCTTCAGATCTTTAATAACTGGTCGCCTTACATGCCGAAGGATCCGGAACATACCATGTGGATCGGTTTGGAATATTTCTGCAATGAAGGGGATCAGTACTGGGAGATGCCGGATGAAGACTTCATTGAACTGGCGATTTCCGAGCTGGTGAAAATTAAGGTCATCCGGCGCGAGGACGTCCTCGACGCCTGCCGCATCCGCGTCAAGAAGGCCTATCCGGCCTATTTTGATACCTATGCGGAATTTGATCTTGTCAAAGACTGGCTCGGCGGGATCCGAAATCTTTACTGCATCGGCCGCAACGGCCAGCACCGCTACAATAATATGGACCACTCCATGCTGACGGGGATCCGTGCGGCAGAAGCCTTGCACGGTGAGATCCCGCCGGAAGAGGTCTGGAAAGTCAATACGGAGACGGAGTATCATGAAGCCGGGCAAGAAGAG
>CALLQJ010000151.1 GCA_938014865.1 uncultured Fastidiosipila sp. | reverse complement strand
ACGGGTGTTTCTGGCAAGACCCTACCCTCGTTCACGCCGGGCTGCTCGAGTTCTTTGAGCCGCTGGGCCAGCATCCGCGAACTGATCTGGGGAATGAGGTCGGCAATGTCCGAAAACCTTTTTTCGCCGCTCATTAAAACACTGATAATAAGCCCGTTCCAGCGTTTTCCGAGAATCTCAAAAGCCTGATTGAGATAGGAATCTGATGTTTTATCCATAACAATCCTTCTTTCTGATAATTTTTTCTTTTTTCGTTCTTGCATATAATTCTATCAGATAAGAAGAGTAAATCAGATCTCTTTAAGAAAATTAAGATAAAATTAAGTAATTAAGCATATTGAATAAGCTGCTTTAGTTTTATACTGGTATATTCCGTCAAAAAAGATGTAATTATCGCAATTTGAATGCATCAAGGGCCTGTTTCGGCTATGATGAACATAATAATGATAGCTTTTACGAACTTACTTTTTTATATCCGGATCAGATCTGAAAGGGGATTATCTCTACATGGACAACAAATATCTTAATCTTTTAGCAGAACACTATCCCGATCGCCGTTCGGTACAAGGCGAGATGTTAGGACTTCACGCCAAATTGCAGCTGCCGAAAGGCACGGAATACTTTTTCAGCGACCTGCACGGGGAGGACGGGGCTTTTATTCATCTGCTGCGCTCCGCTTCCGGCAATATCCGAACGAAAATCCGGGAACTTTATGAAAATGTGATGACGGAAAAAGAGCAAAATCAGCTGGCCAATTTGATCTATGATCCGGAAAAGGTGCTGGGGCTTTTGCGCAAAAGCGGCCGCCTCACGGAAGAATGGGTGCGCATTACGATCGTGCGCCTGGCTGAAATCTGCCGTTACATCTCCGCAAAATACCCGCGTGATGAAGTGATGAGCAAGATGCCGCCGGAATATGCCAATGTGCTCAATGAATTTTTATTCATCGGGGTCGGTGATGTTGACCGCAATCTGCTCTACAACGAAATTGTGGCGTTCATCATCCGAAGCGACCTGCAGGAAGACTTCATTACCGCCTTTTGCTTTTTGATCCAGAAAATCTGCGTCAATCACCTGCACATCATCGGCGATATTTTTGACCGCGGCAAGGGCCCGCACCGGATCATGGAAGAACTCATTGACTTCGACAATCTCGATGTGCAGTGGGGCAATCACGACATCCAGTGGATGGGAGCGGCCAGCGGCAATTTGGTCTGCATGGCCTCCGTTCTGCGCGTCGGGATCAGCTACAATAACTTTGATGCCTTAGAAGACGGCTACGGCTTTAACCTCCGTGCCTTGTCGAATTTTGCAGCGGATGTTTACGGGGAAGATCCCTGTACCCTATTCATGCCGAAGGTTTTGGATGAGAATAAATACGATCTGGTGGACACCCAGCTTGCGGCCCGCATGCACAAAGCGATTGCGATCATCCAGTTTAAGCTGGAAGGACAGCTTCTGGAGCGTCATCCCGAATACGAAATGGAGGACCGGATTGTCCTCAAAAAAGTCGACTGGGAGCGCATGGTCTATCGGCACGACGGCAAAGAATATCCGCTTCTGGATCAGAATTTCCCGACGATTGACCCGAAAAATCCGCTGGCCTTGACGCAGGCGGAAGAAGAACTGATGACGGTGATCGAGGCCTCGTTCCTGCACAGTGAACCTCTGAAACGCCACATCGATTTCCTGTATTCACACGGCAGCACCTACCTTTGTGTCAACAATAACCTGCTCTTCCACGGCTGCATTCCGATGGAAGAAGACGGCAGCTTCAGCGAGCTGGAGATGGAAGGTGAAAAATTCAGCGGCAAATCCCTCATGGACTATATTGCCGTTAAGATGGTGCGCGCCTACTACGGCGACGAAGAGGACGAGGATGTTCTGCCCGCCCGGGATTTTATGTGGTATCTCTGGTGCGGACCGAAGTCGCCGATGTTCGGCAAAAGCAAGATGGCGACCTTTGAAAACTATTTTGTCGAAGACAAGGCCATCCGAAAAGAAATTTACAATCCTTACTATCAGCTCTGCAATCATGAGGAAATCTGCGATAAGATCTTCCGCGAATTCGGCATGGACCCGGAGCTTTCCCATATCGTCAACGGGCACGTGCCCGTGAAGATCAAAGACGGGGAGACCCCGGTCAAAGCGGGCGGCAAGCTCTTTGTTATTGACGGCGGAATTTCCAAGGCCTATCAGCCTAAGACGGGCATTAACGGCTATACGCTGATCTTTAATTCGCATCATCTGGCGCTGGCGGAGCACAGAAATTTCTCCCAGATCGAAAATGACATGGGCGCCTATACGCCGAAACTGCAGGTAGTGGAAGTGATGCCCAGACGTCTTAAAATTTCTGATACGGATAAGGGCAGACATCTGCAGGAGCGTATTCATGATCTGGAAAAACTCTTGGAGGCTTATGAGACGGGGACGATAAAGGAGAACCGGCGGTCGGTTTACCATATTTATTAATTTGCATTCGCGCCTCGTTTGTCCTCGCCAAGCTGAGGGCATAGGCGGCCCTCAGCGGCTGTGGAATC
>CALLQJ010000150.1 GCA_938014865.1 uncultured Fastidiosipila sp. | reverse complement strand
TCTTCCGATCTGGACCTTTTGAACGGCAGGGGCGGGTGATGCTCGAAATCGACGGCGATTTCCGGGATGACCAGGACTGGGCACGCAGCAATGACGGCGTGACGCTGGTCGCCTTATAGTATCGGATTCTGATGATGGCAGACGAAGCAAAAGTCCGCAGTCCCTGGGCGCATTTTATTGAAAAATGCAAAGCCTGCACGGCTTGTCCGCTGCACAGCTCCCGTCAGCACGTGGTGGTCTGGCGCGGCAGCGTCCGCTCGAAGCTTTTGATTTTAGGCGAAGGACCGGGCCGCAGCGAGGATGAGCAGGGGATTCCTTTTGTGGGACGTTCCGGGCAGCTTTTGGATGATCTTCTGCAGGCCCTGGAAATCGGACCGCAGCATTATCATATTGCGAACATCGTAAAATGCAGGCCGCCCGGCAACCGCGCCCCGTCGCTGGATGAAGCGAGGGCCTGCCGGAAGCTTTTAAATGAGCAGTTTCAGTTTGTCCGTCCGGAATTTATTGTGCTTCTGGGCGGATCGGCTTATAAATATTTTACCGGCGACCTGGAGTCGGGGATCAGCCGGGTCCGCGGGCGCTGGATCAATAAGGGACCGTATTGGATTATGCCGACCTTTCATCCGGCGTATGTCCTTAGGGACAGCCGGCATAGGGCGGCTTTTTGGGAGGACTTTCTGCAAGTCAGACAGAAGATGGAAGAATTTTCCTATCTGGATCCCGTGAAGGGCTGAAGCAGCAGAATAATAAGAATATAAGAGAGCATCCCGGAGGGGGTGCTTTTTTTCAGGATAAGGTCTTTTGATGCAGCCACTTTCTGCCGTAAGCACGGGGGATGAAGCAGGCGGCCCGTCCGATCCAGTCGATGTACATGCCGATCCAGATGCCGATAACGCCTAAGTTCAAGACGACAGCCAGGACATAGCTCATGCCGACTCTCAGAAGCCACATGCTCAGGATGGAGACGATCATCGTAAAACGCACATCGCCCGCGCCGCGCAGGCCCGCCGGCAAGGTAAAGGACGGCGGGTGCAGGAAGGGGATGACAATCAGATAGCTGCGGAAAATACGGGCTGCGATCTTTACGGTTTCCGGATCGCGCGTAAAGGGCAGAATCATCAGGCGGCTGAAAGGAATGAAAACAATCAGGATCAGGAAGAAAAGCACGCTCGACGAGATCGTGATAAAGAAGTTCCAGCGCCTTGCTTTTTCATATTCTTCGGCGCCTACGGCCTGGCCGACCATGGTGGTGGCCACGAGATTAAAGGAGTTCCCGCCGATGCCGACAAAACCGGTCAGCGTCTGGGCAATGGTATCCGCTGCTACCGCGGCCGTCCCCAGGCTCATGATGAAGGTCTGCGTAATCAGCTTGCCGCCGTTGAACATGACCGATTCCGCGCCGGACGGAAGACCGAAGTAGAGGATATTCCGCAGCATTTTGAAGCTCGGTTTCAAAAGCTCACGGGGCCTGACGCTGAGCCGGCCCTTGGGCGAGAATAAGATGAACAAGACCAGAATCATCCCGACGCTCTGGGCGACGATTAAGGACAAGGCAGCGCCTCGGATGCCGAAGCCGCGCCCGGCGGATACCGGCGCAAAGCCGTAGATGAGGGGGTAACTTACCGCAAGGCTTACCGCGTTCATGATCAGCGAGACCAGCATGGGACTTCGCATGTCGCCGGCTCCGCGCAGCAGGGCCAGGCCCATGGTGGTAATGCTGAACGGCAGGTAGTAAAAAGATACCGTGCCGAGGTATATAACGGAGAGCTGCAGGACCTCTTCTTCGGCCCCGCGAAAAAGCCCTCGCACAATCGGCTCCCGGAAAATATATAAAAGGATCACGCTCAGTGAAGAAATGACGGCGGTGGAGACCAGGCCGCAGCTGACGGCGCTCTCGGCTTTGTCCCGGCGCTTTTTGCCGAGATACTGGGCCACCACTACGGTGCCGCCTGCGGATAAAGAAGAAAAAACGGAAATGACCAGCATGGTAATTTTCCCGACCGAGCCGATGGCGGAGATGGCCGCGGGCCCCAGGCGGGAGGAAATCATGGTGGAGATCATGTTCATGACGACGGCCGCAGCCTGTTCGGTCATGACCGGCAGCGCCATGCGCCGCATGTGCCGTCCGAATGCTTTCAGATCGTTTTGATGGTCTTTGAAATAAGAAAAGTTTGCTTTCCTGCCCCTCATAAGTAACCTTCCTTTTGTACCCTTATAATGCATTATCACCTCTCCTTCTTTAAATGTAAAATTTACGGCAGATTCCTTTATTTTCCTGAAAAAAGCACGGCTTGCGAAAGTTTGAAATTTCCATACATTCTGGACATAGAATCGCTATATTTTCGGTATTT
>CALLQJ010000149.1 GCA_938014865.1 uncultured Fastidiosipila sp. | reverse complement strand
ACGGCCGACCGCATGTACGTCAACAAAATCAAGCCTGAAACCGTCCGGGCCCAGGCTTCGATTTCCACGCCCGTCCCGCCCGTGGGTGAATACCGAGGAGAGCCCGTGTATCAGGGCGTCGTCTACGGGGAAGATGCCGTAGGCGATGTCTACCGGCGTTTGCTGCCCGAATGTGCCCTTACCCGCTGGCACGAGGGGGCCTTTGACATCATTCCGGCCGACGGCGGAAAAAGCGACGGCATCTCAGCCCTCTTAAAAAGCGAAGGACTGGATGCCTCGGAAATCATCTGCATCGGGGACGGCGAAAACGATGCGGACATGATCGCCTTTGCCGGGATCGGCATCGCTATGGGAAATGCCGACCCCAAAAGCAAGGCCGCCGCCGATTATGTCACAGCGGACATTGATGACGACGGCTTAGCCAAAGCCTTGACGCATTTCGGGCTGATTTCGGAAGTCTGAAACGCTCAGTATTGCACCAGCAAGGGGGAGCCGTCCTCCCCGCTCTGGGCCAGATAGAAGCTGCGCCTTGCACCATTCGTATCCGTATAGGAAATACCGAATTCCGGCATACTCCCTTCAAAGACAAGCGTTGTTACAAAAGGCCTGTCCGGGCTGAGCTTGGCCTGTTCATATAAGACATGCTCGATCGAGAATGTAATCTGATCGCCCGACGCATCGGCAATCAAAGTATTGACCTGAAAATCACGCACCGTGACATTCGTCTCGATCTTGACGTCTACACAATAATCACCGTCATAGATAATGTAATAATCATAGGCATTGCGGTCGGCCATAAGTTCCTGCGGCGCATAAGAAATGCTTAAAACGGCCTCGGCCGCTTGCGTTGTCACCGGCGTATCCTGCTGCCCGGTTTGGCTGCTCTTATCGCCCGCTTCTGCCGCGCTCGTCGGAGCAGCAGCCTCATCTTCCGTCGCAGCTTCCCCGGCATCGCTTTTATCCGCCTGCTGTGTCGTCGTTTTTATCGGAAGCCGGATCGCTTCACTTTCGCCTGTCGTTTCTTCCGCTTGCTCCGTTTGCTCCGCTTCTTCTGTTCGTTTCGCAATCACGGCGCCTTTTGTTTCCTTGTCGCCGGCACTGCTTTCCTCGCCGGCCTCCGCCTCGGCCGCAGGCGTTCCGGCCCTTGTTTTTTCTGCTGTTGTTTCAAGCATCTCCTGCGTTTCCTGCTGCTTTGCGTCCCGCTTCGAATCGTCCCGCGGCTTGCCGGAACAGGCCGCAAGCGCAAAACAAAGCCCCGCTGCTGCCGGAATACAAAGCCATCTGAGCCGTTTATTTATCATCGTGGACCCCTCTTTCCCCTCTGCCTGAGGCGGCAGTGCATTTAAAGCATTCCTGCGCTTTTCTTCTCTGTTAATTTTACACGATATACCGCCTGAATCCTATGCCGGGCGGGAAGAAAACTCACGCTTTATCCACCAAAATCAAACGCACTTCCAGAAGGTCCAGCAGGGCATCTAATTCAAGGGCACCGTCTTTGGCATGAAGAATATATTTTTGCAGGGCGGGAAGAGAGCGCGCCGCTAAATTCCGGAATTCGCACGCTGTCTTAAGCTCAACAGCTCCCATGTCGATCCAGGTATCAAAGGCACTCCCGCTCGTACGGTTTAAAATAACTTCCCGGACGGTATAGGCGCCGTCTTCAAGATTTTCCAGCCGCAGATGAAAATCCAATGACTGCTCGGGAGAAAAGGGCGTATATCGGTCCGTAAACGTCATATCAAAACGCTCTCCCATTGCATAGAGATAAGAATAATGCCGGTAATTATAGACCATAATCCGGCAACTCTGATCGCTTTTACTGATAAACCAGCCCGGACCTCTGGCCAAGAGTTCATCTCCCAAATACGAGAGCATCCTGAAGGCGTAGTAAGAAGGTTTAGGAATCCCGTTTACCGTAAACATGCCGATGCCCCCGAAGAACAAAACATCGGGAACGGGGGCTTCTCCCATCCAGTCCGTCAGCGACCAGTACGCAAAACTGTCCAAACGATCATAGTTTTCCAGGATGCAGCGGACAATATAGCAGGATTTAAAACAACTGTCATTCAGGAGATCCTGCTGACTCGGCGTCGAATTCCATTCCGTCAGATAAATTGCTTTCTCCCATTTTAATCTGCGCTTGGTCGCCGCTGTAAGCTGATCAACAAAATTCTGAAATCCGTCCTCGGACGCGTTCAGCTGCATTTCTCCGATAAAGCCAAAGGTCTCTTTTGTGCTTTGACTGCGTTCAGGTTCACCGCTGGGTACAATATCGTAATAGACAAAGTTCAGAAAATCCGGGACACAATGCGCAGTTTCACAGAATTCCAAAAAAGACACATACCAGCTTTCCTCAGCGGGATCCGGTAAATAATAAGAGGCCGGTGCACCGAAGATCAGCTCCGGATCACAGCTCTTGACCGCTTCATAGGTCGTTTTGTAAAAATCATAAAATAAAGCATCGCTTGAAAAGGCATACATATTGCGCGGCGTATCCGGCTGTGTCCAGACACAAAAACGCCAATGCCGCAGCTCTTCCCTGCCGTAGCGGGAAATAAAGTGCCTGCAGACGGTCCGGATGAGTTCGCCCCACTCTTCAAGATCACTCGCTTCACTGACCAAATGATTAAAAAGCTTCTTTTGCGGATGTCTAGCCAGGCAGGACGGCATAAAAGAAAACTGGATGAAAGGCTTCAGCTCGGCAGAAAAAACAAAATCCAAAATTTTATCTATATAGATAAAGTTAAAAAGCAATTCGCCTTGCCGGTTTCTGCTGAGCAGCCGGAGATCATCGTCCAGAATACCCGCGAGCTTAATATATGAAAATCCGATCTCCTTTTGTACTTTCCGGACCATCTCCTGAACATCGGCATAAAGCAGATCCGCTGCGCTGCCCACATTCAAAAGGAAACGCCAGCTGTGTTTAAGGGTCTGCTCACTCCTGCGCACATCACACACGGCCGTCCGTACCAAAGTCTGTTCTGACTCTTGTCCGTTTTCCGGCGCGTCAAGATATTTTTTTAAAACCGCCATATAATCGTGCTGTTTAATTTCACCGGGCAGCCTCTCTTCTTTTCTCCGCTGAAAAGTTCTCCGGCTCACGCTCGGCAATTCATTGTGCTCCTCGCGAAACGCTTTTACAAAAGCATGCGTGTTCGGAAAACCGCTTTCAGAAGATATCGTTTCAATCGTCTTCTCGCTGCCGTAGAGCTCACGGACCGCGTGGTTCAGCCGCAGTTTTGTCAGATACTGATGAAAGGTCATGCCGAACTCTTGTTTAATAAATTTTGAAAGATAAGGCACGGAAAGGTAGACATGATCAGCCAGCATTGCCAGTGTGATATTTTCCTGATAGTGTGCATTCATAAATGCAGAGATCCGCGAAATGCGCTCCGCATAGCGATGCGCCCGCCCTTCTTCTTCCGCATCCTCACTGACCCGGAAATTATTATAGAGTTCATCCATAATTTCATAAACCAAAGACCAATTACGCAGAGAAAAGCCCTGCTGCCGGTCTACGTTATTTTTTACCAAACGTGCAATTAAACGGCGCAGACGCAAAAAGGCTGCACTGTCTCTTTGGATGCTGCTGTTGCATTCAAATTCCGGATGCTTCGGCTCCGGCAGAGTACGCTCAAAAAGCGCCTGATCAAACTGCACGGAAATAAAAGCACTTTCCCTTCCCCGTATCTCATGCGGAACACGGGCATCAAGCGTCATAATATCTTCCGCTTCAAGAATATAAGGTTTGCCGCCCGCAATAAGCTGCAGACGGCCTTTCAGGACGAAAATAATCTCAAAATAATCATGCAGATGATCTTGTTTTTCTCCCAAGTAATAAAACATGCAGCGTACCGGCATCTGTTCACTGAAATTAATGATTTCGTAATGCATACAGCTCTCCTTACTTGAACGACGCGTTTATTTTTACTCTCGCCTGTCTCAGAAGTTAATATTTTAAGTATTATCACATAAATAAAACATTTACTCACTTTTTTAATATGACTTTTCCGCCTTTTTCCTGTTTTTTGCCGCATATAAGGATAATTTTCATAAATATATGATGATTTTCGAAAATTATCCGTCATATTGTATAAATCCATTTTTTGAATTCACGGTGATTCCACAAAAACCTCATATATTTAAGGGTGAAATTCATTTTTTCGGCGCAGACGCGCGGAGCAAGACAAAATGCATAAGATCTTGAGCCCGAGAGATCAAAAAGCCCCCTCATCCTTTCTTAAAGTTCTTACTAAGATGGAAGTGCAATCGAAAACGACGGATTCAAACATTCATTCCTATAGCACGGCAGGAGCAGCACAATGCAAGAAAAAATCTTTGAAATGCACAATATTCATAAACGCTTTCCGGGAACCATCGCATTGGACGGCGTAAGCCTGAGCCTTTATGCCGGGGAAATCCGCGGTTTAATCGGAGAAAACGGCTCCGGGAAATCCACGCTGGCCTCTATCGCTTCCGGCATGCTCCAAGCGGATGAAGGCTGCATGACAATTCACGGTAAAAACTGGGCGCCGGACAATATGATAGATGCCCTCGCTGAGGGGGTCGGGATGATCGTACAGGAAAACGGAACCATACCCGGCATAAGCGTTGCGGAAAACTTATTCTTAGGTGAAGCCGAGCAATTCAAAGAAAAACTGAGCGTAAACAGAGCGGCGATGAACGCGGCAGCAGAAGAAGTGCTTGAAGAACTCGGATTATCGGATATAGATCCGGGAATGACCACATCCTTATTGGATTTTCAGACCCGGAAGCTTTTGGAAATTGCCAAAGTTCATATGAAAAAACCCTGTGTCTTGATTATAGATGAAACCGGGACTGCCCTTTCACAGGACGGGCGCCGCATCATGTATAAGCTGATGGCCGAATATAAGAAACAAGGCCGCAGTGTCTTGTATATTTCACATGATCTCGAAGAGCTCACGGCGCTTTGCGACAGTTTAACGGTTTTAAGGGACGGCAAACATGTGCGGGATTTTAAAAAAGAGGCATTCGATCCCGGCCGCATTCGTCTAAGCATGATCGGCCGTGAAATTAAAGGAGATTATTACCGCAGCGATTTTACCCCTTCTGCTTTATCCGAATGCAAGCTTGAAGCAAAAAATATCCGTTTAAAAAATAAAGTCAAAGACGTCAGCCTGCGTGTACACGCAGGAGAAATAGTCGGTATAGGAGGGCTCTCCCACTGCGGTATGCACAGTCTGGGGAAAATATTATTCGGAGCCGAAAAAGCAGATCACGGAACGGTTCTCGTCAACGATACAGAAATAAAAGATGAACACACGGCCATGGAAGCCGGCATGGCGTATGCGGCCAAAGACCGCGACACAGAATCCTTATCCCTGAATTCAAGCATTCAGGATAATATCGCCATCGCCGGAATGGACCGCTATGCGCTGGCCGGTTTTATCATTTGCAATTCACGAGAACGTGCTTATGCTGACCGGCTTATCGAGGAGCTTTCCGTAAAATGTTTCGACCGCAGCCAGCGCGTCTCACAGTTATCGGGCGGCAACAAGCAAAAGGTGGTATTCGGCAAATGGATCGGACGCGGAAGTGATGTTCTGATCCTCGACTGCCCTACCCGCGGTGTTGATATCGGCGTAAAACATGCGATGTACCGCTTGATCGAAAAATTAAAAAAGGACGGAAAATCCATCATCATGATTTCGGAAGAACTTCCGGAACTCATCGGCATGAGCGATCGTATTTTGATCATGAAAGACGGGCGCATTGAAAAAGAATACACACGCAGTCCCGATCTGTCCGAAGCCGATCTCATCCAAAGTATGATTTAGGAGAAATTATGAGCAGAAAAGAAAACACAATAAGAAAATCCTATCGCCGGCGCAAAATATTAAGCCGTTTCATGCCGCTTTTGGCCTTGCTTTTGCTCTTTCTTTCTTTCCTTCTGGCCGTTGAAAAAAAGGGCTATCGGACGGACCTTTACTTGAAAATTATTTTTAACGAAACCGCCGTTCTTGCTGTGGTCGCTACCGGTGCGATTTTTATCTTTACCCTTGGCTCTTTCGACATCAGTCTGGGCGCGGCAACGTTATTCAGTGCCACCTTAGGAATCCTGACTTACATGGAAAGCCAAAGTGTCTTTTTAATGATCTTTGTCATCTTTATAAGCGGCATTTTATGTTCTCTGACAAGCTCACTTCTGGCTTCTTTTTTCAGAATACCGGCCTTTGTCACAACGGTGGCAATGATGTCTGTTCTGACCGCCGTTTCAACACAGATCATCACGAGCCGGGGCGGTGCACTCGGCGGCATTTCAATCCCTTCCGGTCTTTTAAAGCCGCTCGATACGCCTTATTTTAAGCTGCTCTTAATGGCTCTTTACATCGGCATTGCTGTATTTATCTTTAATTTCACTAAGATCGGGCGGAGACAAAAATTTATCGGCGCTAATCCGCTCTGTGCCAAGCTTACAGGCATCCGGGCAAGCCGTTATACCATCATTGCTTTTGCCATGGCAGGTCTCGGAGTCGGACTGGGCGCTTTTCTCACCTTAATTTATACCCCTTCCGTAACAAGCGGAACCGCCGGCAGCATCGGCATGAACATTATCGTAGCCATTGTCTTCGGCGGAATGCCGATCTCGGGCGGTGCGGATTCGAAAATCTATGCGGCTCTGATCGGCGGATTTTCCTACACTCTTTTGAACAACACATTGAAAATACTGATCGAAGGAAACGCCGGCTACGGCATTTCTCAGATGGTCAGTGCGCTGTTTTTCCTGCTTCTGGTCTTTATCACAAGCATGAATTACAGAAGTGAACAATTACCCCGTTAGCCTCACGTATTCACGTGAATATAAAAATCTTCAGGAGGAAGAAGCATGAAAAAGAATCTACGAAATATTCTCAGTATCGCGCTCAGCTGTACCCTGCTTATCGGAGCCTTAGCGTCCTGCGGCGGAAACGGTGAGCCCTCTGCAGAGAAAAATCAAAATGTATCCGGCAAGAACAAAGAAAACCCGGCGACGGCGGAAGGCGGCGGTGAAGACAGAGCTTTTGAAGCGTTTAAAACCGGCGTTCTGGTGGCCGATGTCAGCGGAGAAGAAGCACTCGCTTTCCGGGATTATTATGAAAACTATATCGCCGAACAGTATCCGATCGAATTTTTATACAGCGAACAGCTTGAAGATGCCGCGTCGGAACGTTCCGCCATCGAAAAGTTTGCCGCGCAAGGCTGCAAAGCCATCATCTCTTTTTCCGGTTCTGACCGTGCAAGGCAGATTGAAAGCTGCGAAGAAAATAAACTCTATTATGCGGTTGCTTCCGGGATGCTCGACGACAAGCAATATGAAGAACACAAAGATTCTCCGTATTTTGTCGCTCAAATCGGACCGAGCATGGAGACTGAGTATAATGCCGGCCGGGAAATGGGAAAATATTTTCTGGAGCAAGGGGCAGAAAAGATTGCCCTCTACGGTGCCTTTATCCCCAATCCGATGCATGTCTACCGTGCCGCAGGTGTTCTGTCCGGCTTAGGCTTAAGCTACGGCGGCAGCGATGACAAAGACGCTGTAGCCGGACAAATTTTTCAAGATCAAGGCATAAAGCTCGAAAAAGTCAGCGGCGATCAAGCGGAGCTCGCAGCTTACTTCCAAGGCTACGGGGATACTACGACAGATGAACTGAATGCCGCAATCCAGGCAGAGCCGGATGCATTCATCAGCGTCGGCATGGCCACCACCTTCTTTACACAGCAGCTTAATACAAGTGCTGTTCCCTTCAGTGATATAGATTCCTTTACTTCCGGGAATCGCAAGGCCATGGAAGAAGGAGAACTCACTTATCTTGCGGGCAAGTACTCATCCTCTGTAGGCCCTGTCATTGCCGCTGTCATAAATGCGGTAAACGGGCATCCTCTGAGAAATGAAGACGGTTCTGCCCTTTCGGTCAGCCAGGATTATCAGGTAGCAAGTGATCTTGAAAGCTTCGATCGTTATTTCAAAGCGGACCGCGGCAGCTCACCGATTTATGACAAAAACTTATTAGATCAAATGATCGGTCAGGATACAGATCTTGAGACCTTCACAAAGCTCGTACATAATCCTGCCTGATATCTGCTGATAAGACCCGCATTATGCCATAAAGTTCGGAAGCGGAGAGTGCTTCTTGCTCTCCGCTTTCCGGCAGCAAGGAGAATCCGATGCAGAATTCGAAAAGAGAAAGAAGAAAACATAAATTCAGCGCCCTGATCCGTGCCCTCTTCATACCTTTTTTATTTGCCGCTGTTTTATCCCTGATCTCAGCCGCAAACGGAAAGGCAATGATTCCTAATCGCAGTGCTTTTCATAACTTTGTCATCTATACGGCTATCGTTATGCTGACCACTATGGCGCTTTCGATCAACCTCAACAGCGGACGCTTTGATTTTTCCTTGGGTGCTATGGCTCTTTTTTCGTCGCTGATCGCTGCTAAACTCACTTACGCCGTACTCGGAGGAGGGCCCGGAAGTGCCGTCATGATCTTCGTTCTCTCACTGGCGGCAGGGGCTTGTTTAGGCCTGATCTCCGGTCTGATTTATGTTCTTCTGCGAATACCGCCGATCATCACTTCACTGGGTGTCACTTTGATTTACGAAGGTGCCATCTACACCATTACCGGCGGACGCTATGTCATGGAAGAAGTACAAAATGCCTCTATGGCGGCCTTCAGTGCCCATGCCGTCTATGCTTTGATTATCATTGCAGCCGTCCTGGGCCTGATGATTTATCTTTTTAATTACACGGTATTCGGGTTTAATTACCGGGCTTTGAAAGAAGGCCAAAAAGTTGCGGTGCATACCGGGATTAAAGAAATTCCCAATGCGCTGGCTTGTTACGCTATTTCCGGCGGACTCATGGGCATGGTCGGTTTTATGAACGCCGCCCGAAATACGAATATAAACGGCGGGAATCTGAATTTCTCCTCGGTAGGAATCATGTTTACGGCATTTCTGCCTATGTTCATCGGCAGCTACATCGGACGCTTTATCAATACGGAAATCGGTTTTTTCCTGGCGGCTTTGTGTATGTCCATGCTGAATTCATGCTTTGCTGCTTTTTCCAATCAAATCAATGCTTCCGCGCAGGCGATTATTAATGCCTTGCTCCTGCTTCTTTTCCTTATTTATTTAAGCAATGAAAATCTCCTGCGGAACGTTCTGCAAAATACAGCCGGAAAACGAAAGGCGGCCGATCATGATTAATCTTCACGCCAAACCCTTTTATCTTCAGGATGATACGATTGCCGCTGTCGAAAATTTAATCGACAATATGCGGGAAGAAGAAAAAATCGGACAGCTCTTTGTACCTATTGCGTATTCTTCTGACCCCTTCTACTTAAAAAATCAAATGCTCGCCTATCATATCGGCGGCATTATGTACCGTCCCGGTCCCTCACGGGAGATGCAGTCTGCTCACCGCTTTCTTCAGGAAAACTCCAAAATTCCCTTGCTGATAGCAGCCAACCTGGAAACCGGCGGAAACGGCATTGCCGATGACGCCACGTTTTACGGGCAGCAGATGCAGATCGCTGCCACAGCCGATCCGGAGGAAGCCTACCGGCTCGGGAAAATCTCGGCACGCGAAGGCCGGGCCGTCGGCTGCAATTGGGCTTTTGCACCCGTTGTTGATATCGATATGAACTGGCGCAATCCTATCACGAATGTCAGAACATACGGTTCGGACCCCGATACTGTACTGAGCTTCAGCCGAAAGTATCTTCAGGCATTAAAAGAAGAAAATATGGCATCCTGTCTGAAACACTTCCCGGGAGACGGAGCAGATGAAGTCGACCAGCATATTTTGACTTCGGTCAATACGCTCTCCCGTGAGGACTGGGATAAAAGCTACGGCAGGCTGTACAGTACTTTGATTAAAGAAGGGGCTCCGGCCATAATGGCCGGACATATTGCCCAGCCGGCGTATCAAAAATATTTTAACCCGGACCATCCGGACAAGCTGATGCCGGCTTCCTTATCACCGGAACTGCTGCAAAGCCTTCTGCGTGATCAATTAGGCTTCAACGGTCTGATTGTCTCGGATTCCACCTGTATGGCGGGCTTTTCTTCGGCGATGGAGAGAGAAAAGGCCGTCCCTTTCGCTATTGAAGCGGGCTGCGATATGTTCTTGTTTAATAAAGATCTGAGCGAAGATTATTTCTTTATGCTGAACGGCTATCGCAAAGGGCTTTTGTCCGAAGAAAGACTAAAGGAAGCTCTTTTGAGAATTTTAGGACTTAAAGCTGCTTTGGGTCTGCTTGATAAAAACAAAGCAGACTTGGTCCCCGGCCCCCGTGCACTCTCCGCCATCGCTTCACCTGCTCATCTTAAAGCGGCCCGGAATTGCGCGGACAACGCCGTCACGCTGGTTAAAGACACACAGCATCTGCTGCCGCTGAACCCGGAGAAACACCAAAAAGTGCTGCTTCAGGTTTTAGGCGGATTTCCCGCAGAAGCGCGTATTAAAAAGACCTTCTCCGCTCTTTTGGAAAAGGAAGGCTTCTGCGTCGAACATTATGTCAAGGAGGATTTTTCCTCCGCTCGTTTTGATGTCGCGCATTTCAAAGCCAATTACGATCTGGTGATCTATCTGGCGAATGTCGAAAACGCATCCAATCAGGTTACAAACCGGCTGAGCTGGTACACCTTCTGGGGAAACGGCAATAATGTTCCGTGGTTTGTTGAGGAAAGGCCTGCACTCTTTATCAGTTTAGCCAACCCTTATCACCTGATCGATGTCCCCATGATTAAAACCTATATTAATTGCTATTCAAACAGCGATTTCATGTTGGAGGCATTGATGGAGAAACTCCTTGGCCGAAGTCCTTTCAAAGGCCGGAGCCCGGCGGATCCCTTTTTAGGGAAAGAATATCTGAAGTACTGAGAGGTAATCCAATGAAGTATAAAGCTGTTATTTTTGATTTAGACGGTGTGATTTGTTCGACCGATGAATACCACTATCGCGCCTGGAAAAAAACGGCCGATGCGCTCGGCATCCCTTTCGACCGCCGTCGCAATGACCTTCTGCGCGGGGTCTCACGGCGCGAAAGCCTGGAAATCATACTGGAAGCGGGGAATGCCGATTTATCCGAAAGCGAGAAACAGTTTCTCTTAGACCGGAAGAACGCATGCTACCTTAATTTTCTGCGCGAAATGAGCCCCGCGTCGCTGGATCCTCAAGTCCTGAAGACTATGGAAAATTTACGTGAAGCAGGACTGCTCTTAGCCATCGGATCCTCCTCTGAAAATGCCCCGTTTATTCTGCAGCAGATCGGCCTGGAAGACTATTTTGATGCCGTTGCCGACGGCAATAGCTGCAAAAAAGCCAAGCCGGCCCCTGATATTTTTCTTTCTGCAGCCGAAATGCTCGCTGTGCCGGCTTCAGAATGCCTGGTAGTAGAAGATGCAGCAGCCGGGGTCAAGGCAGCACGTGCGGCCGGCATGGAAGTGGCGGGACTCGGGGATGCCGCCCGCAAAAAGGCCGCTGATTTTAATCTGACGGCATTCTCGGAGATTGAAAATCTCATTTTTAAATGAAAGGAATGACCATGGATCAAAAAGCAAAATTTCTGCGCTGCGCTGAAGAGCTCAAACCCCGCCTCTTCTGTTCCGTCTGCCGCCCTATCCGAGTAATTTCGGGAAAAGCAGACAAAGGCAGGGCAAAAGAGCACGCGCCATTTTCATACCGCTCCCGTCCCTTGCATGCCGGTGAAAGCATTTGTCTGGATTTCGGCAATCACTTTGTCGGGCAAATCGGCTTTCGTTTTTCTTACAGCGGCAAGCATCCGGATGCACCTGCGTGGCTGCGTTTTCAATTCGCAGAACGTCTTGAAGAATTCTCGGAAGACATCGATGCTTACAATGGCTGGATCAGCAAATCCTGGATTCAGCTCGAGCAGATCCACCTCGACGAACTGCCGACGGAAATTCTTCTGCCGAGACGCTATGCTTTCCGCTATGTCAAAATTACGGTCCTTGATGTCAGCAGCCGTTATGCCTTGACCGTTGAAGACTGCTTTTGCCGCGAAAGCACGTCGGCTGACGACACTGCCGTTT
>CALLQJ010000148.1 GCA_938014865.1 uncultured Fastidiosipila sp. | reverse complement strand
CCCCGTCATGACATCCGCCGCCGCATGTCCGCCCTCGCTGCCGCCCTGCCAGAGATAAAGCAGGGCGTCGCAGTCAATCTCTTCGTCCCAGCTAAGATCAATGATATTGCCCGCATTGACTAAGACCACAAGTTTCGGGAAGCGCTTGCGCAGCTTCCGGAGCACGGATAGTTCCGTTTCGCTTAAGTAATAAGCCCCCGGAATTGCGGCATTGTCCCGGTCTTCTCCGGCCGTCCGGCCGATGACAAAGACTGCCGTATCGCTGAACTGCCGGACATCTTCGAGCAGTTCATCCGGCAGAGGCATCTCGCGCTGGCTCCACGGCGTGGCCGCCCAGCCTTCTCCTTCATCAAAAGGATTCTCCGCCCGCCAGCTGCTGTAGCGCTGATGCAGCGCATCGGAGAGCTGATAATCTTCTTTTAAAGCCTCATAAATACTGATGACATAGGGCACATTGACCATGCCGCCCGAACCCGTGCCGCAGTAAATTGTATCGTACTGCGTCCTGCCGAAAAGCGCCAGCTTGCTTCCCGCTTCCAAAGGCAGCAGCTGCTCCTTGTTCTTCAGCAGAAGAATGCCTTCCGCCGCAGCCTGCCGGGCGCAGGCCGCATAGTCTTTATAATCCAACGTATACACTGTAAAACCCTCTCTTTATTGTCTTATCGTCGTCCCCGCGGCTCTTATTATTCCGCCGCGCGGCGCAAGATGATCAGCTCTTCCGATTCCGGATAAACGACGAAATCTTCGCCTTCCTTTTCGACCCGCGCCGCTCCGGAAAGGAGCTCGACCCTTTCGCTTTTAAAGATCACGGGACAGACCGGGCCGTCAAATTGAAGGCGGATCTTCTCGTCTTCCGGCTCCAGGCTGAGCGTCGTCAGCTTCCGGCCTTTTTCATAAATCGAAAGCGTCCGGGGCTCCGTCAACAGATAGACCTCACAGGCCAGATCCTCTCCGTAGGAACGGCTGAAATCGGCTATTTCGCAGTCGGCGTAATCGCGCAGGACGGGGATCAGGCTGTTCGCTTTGACCCAGAGCGGCAAAGAAAAGTAATCCTCTTTCGAGTATACATATTGTCCGTGAGAAAGTTCAGCCTTTTCGCCCGAAAGATAGTGCTGCCAGCGTCCTTCCGGCAAATAGACCGTGCTCCTTCCTTCTTCATTGAAAACCGGGGCGGCGAGCAGGCTGTCTCCCAAGAAATACTGCCGGTCAAGATACGCACAGGCAGGATCGTCCGGATATTCCAAAAACATTGCCCGCATCATGGGAATGCCGCTTTCGGCGGTATACACGGCCGAGCTGTAAAGATAAGGCAAAAGCTTATATTTCAGCCGGGCAAAGCAGCGCACCACATCCACCGCCTCTTCGTCATAAAGCCAGGGTACCCGGTAAGACGTCGAACCGTGGAAGCGTGAATGCGTCGACAAAAGCCCGAAGGCCGCCCAGCGTTTATAGACATCCGCCGTCGACTGATCTTCAAAGCCGCCGATGTCATGGCTCCAGAAGCCGAAACCGGAACTCGTAAGCAACAGCCCGCCGCGCAGGCTTTCCGCCATCGACGGATAATTCGACCAGCAGTCCCCGCCCCAGTGCACCGGAAATTTCTGCCCGCCGACACTCGCCGAACGCGCAAAGAGCAGCGCATCTTCTTTGCCTTTTTTCTCGCAGAGAAGTTCATAGACCACTTTGTTGTAAAGATACGCATAATAATTATGCATTTTTTCCGGATCGGCCTGATTATAGTAGACGCAGTCCGTCGGGATGCGCTCGCCGAAGTCCGTTTTGAAACAGTCCACGCCCATATCCACGAGCTTTCCGAGCTCTTCTTTGTACCAGGCCGCCGCCTCCGGATTCGTGAAATCCACAATAGCGGTCCCGGGCTGCCACATATCCCACTGCCAGACGCTGCCGTCCTCACGCTTGAGGAAGTAGCCTTTTTCCTTGCCGACGTCAAAGGCTGCCGAAGCCTGCCCGACATACGGATTGATCCAGACACAGACCTTGATGTTTTTATCATGAATGGTCTTGAGCATTTTTTCAGGCTCCGGGAATTTCTCCTTATCCCAAGTGAAATCCATCCAGTGAAATTCCTTCATCCAGGCACAGTCAAAGTGAAAAACCGAAAGCGGAATTCCCCGGTCCAGCATGCCGTCAATGAAATGCATGACGGTTCCTTCGTCATAGTCGGTCGTAAAAGAAGTCGAAAGCCAAAGCCCGAAGCTCCAAGGCGCCGGCAGGGCGGGTTTGCCGCTTAAATCCGTATAACGCTCGAGAACCGTCTTAGGATCCGGGCCGTCAATAAATATAATGTCCAGGCATTCTCCGGGGACCGAAAAAGCAATCTTGGACACATTTTCCGTCGCAATTTCAAATTCCGCCTTTCCCGGATCATTCAGCAAAAGACCGTAGCCTTCGGAAGAAATATAAAAAGGAATATTCTTATAGCTCTGATCCGTACTCGTCCCGCCGTCCTCATTCCAAATCGTGACGCACTGGCCGTTTTTGACAAAAGGCGTAAAGCGTTCGCCCAGGCCGTAAATCTTTTCGCCGACCGCCAGATCCAGCTGCTGCCGCATAAAGCTTGTGCCTTTTTCGTGCCGGTTGTAAGCAAAGCCCTTCCACTCTTCTTTCATATAGGCAAGGTCTCTGCCGCTGCTTGAGGTGATGATTCTGCCGTTGTGTTTAAAATCCAGCCGTGCATTGTCTTTATTGACATGAAGGCTCAGCTCGCCGCTTCTGACCTGAAATTCTTCTTCTGTCTCTGTCCAGTCGAGTGTCCCCTCATCCTTGAAGTTCAGATCAAAATGTACCCCTGAGTCTTTTTCTCCCCGGAAAGGCACCGTCCTCAGCCGGATCATCCCCGGAGCAGGCGCGCTGATCCGAAGCTCCAGAACAATCCCGCCTAAGGTATCCCCTTTATGGCGGATTCTGCTTGTCGGCGCAAAGAGGCAGAGCTCTTCAAAACGTCTCCCCTCTTCTTCTTGTACTTCAAGTCTTGCCGACCAAATATGCGCCGGCGCAAAACAGCCGACCCCTTCCCGCATTAACCACTGTCCGTTTTGAAAACGCATACGATTGACGCTCCTTTGCTTAAAATAAGCTGCCGGATAAAGTATCCGACAGCTTGTATCTTCACTGCGGGCCGGGCGCGGAAAACGCCCGGCTCAAATTCTATCCTTGCTTACAAGGATAAACAATCTTACTTACTCTACCAAGGCTACCCGCTCAGCAATAATATCCGTAAGCATCTCTTCTGCTTCCGTCATGCCGACGCCTTCGAGTTCTTCAATCATAAGGTCATAGTGACCGTCAAAGTTTTCCGCATCGTCGATGATCATTTCGACCAGAGAAGGCCAGGCAATCTCATCGAGCTGATTGGCGATTTCGTCAAATTCCACCGGCTTGGCATAGGCCCAGATGGCGGAGAATTTCGGCACTTCGAACTCTTCCGGCTGCGGGAAGATATCGGTCAGAAGCTCCACGCCCCAGGCATCAACAGCTGCCTGCTGCTCTTCGTGATATTCCTGAATAACATTTTCCTTGCTGGCGGTGGTATAAGTATTGCCCGTCGGATCTTCCACACCGTTGCCGTAGATCGGGAAAGGTGAACCGTGGAAGCCTACACCGGTCTTCTTGCCGTAGTCGGGATCTTCATTTTTCATCTTGCGGTCTTCCGGATTCATAATCCGCTTGCCGTCTTCCACTGTATAGTTGACATCTTCCAGGCCCCAGTGCACGAGGACTTGTCCTTCGTCCGAGCAGATGAAATCGATATATTTAATAGCGGCCACGGGATCTTCACAGCTCGTCGTAATGCCGACGCCCCAGCCTGTGGTAAGGCCCTGGTACATCAGGGACGGGCATTTCTGATCCGCTTCAAGCGTAATGGGCAGCGGCGCATAGGTCTGTTCGAGCTTGCCGTCGGCACGCAGAATCTTTTCGGCGTCCGCATAGTCCCATTCGGCGTCCGTAATCGCCACGACACGGCCGGTGGCAATTTTCGCAATATAGTCTTCATGGGTCTGCGTGGCAAAGTCAGGATCCAAGACGCCTTCATGGTACATCTTGTTGAGCCATCTCATGTATTCTCTGACTTTGTCGGAACGGAACTTATACATCGCCTGATTGTTTTCATCCACGAGCCACTGACCGTTGTCGGGCTGCGCTTCGCCGATGAAGCCGCTCGGATTCGACAAGGTGATGAACCAGTGCCAGTCCGCCGTCGAGAGCGTCAGGCCGATGCGGTCCTGACCGTCTTCGGTCTGCGGATTGTCCGCCAGATAATCCTTGATCATCTTTTCATAATCCGCCAGGGTCTGCGGCACTTCATAGCCGTTTTCCTTCAGAACAGCCCACTGAATCTGGGCCACGCCGGAGGTGGTATAAGATCTGCCGCCGACTTCATAAGACGAGAGCTGGTAAATGGCAGGATCCTCCTGCGAATGACGCAGCTTATCGAGCTCTTCCCCGTACATCTTCTTGATGTTCGGTCCGTACTCATCAATCAAAGGCTCGAGATCAATCAGCGCGCCGGCTTCGATCAGCTTGCCTGCGCCGCCTTTGGCATAGATAAGGTCCGGATAATTCTGCTCGGCAATCATGAGGTCAATGCTCTCATCATTTTCATCGAGCGGGTAGCTGGTTTTCAGCTTAATGCCGGTTTTTTCGGTGATTTCCAAAGCGACCGGATCGGTCCAGGGGTCTTCCTGTCCGTCACGATTAAAGAAAGTCAGTTCGATAACTTCGTCCGGCGCGTCGCCTTCATCATCTTTATTGTCTTCCTCTTTCTTTTCTGTCTCTTTTTCTGTTTCTTCTTGCTTTGTCGGCTTATCGGCGTCATTGTTTTTGTCGCCGTCCTTGTCTTTGCCGCCGCAGCCGGCTAAGCTGCCGAGCAGCAGCACGGCCGCTAAAGCTGTACTGAGTCCGGATAATTTTTTCATATCTGTTCTCCTCTTCCTTTCATACAGGGCATTCCCTGAATGTATTTATTGACACTTCGGCCGGAGCCGAAGGACGATACGCAATAAAATGTTTATTTAAAAGCTGCATCAGGTCTTGACCGCACCGAGGGTGATGCCGCCTACAAAGTACTTCTGCAGGAAGGGGTACACCACCAGGATCGGGACGGTCGCCACGATCGTCACCGCCATCCGGAGGGACAAGGGCGAGACCGCATTTTTCATCTGTTCGGCCGCCTGCGAAGAATGCACATCGATGCGCATCTGCGCTTTTGAAGTAATTTCATAGAGGATGTACTGCAAGGTGGGCAGGTCCTTCGCGTAAAGATAGGTATCCATAAAGCTGTTCCACTGCCCGACGGCAATAAAAAGGGCAACGGTCGCCAGGACCGGCGTGCATAAAGGGAGCACCACTTTCCACCAGATGACGAAGTCATTGGCCCCGTCGATCATGGCGGCTTCCTGCAGTGCAGGCGGCAGTCCGTCCATATAAGAACGCAGCAAGATCACATTCCAGACCGAAATCAGACCGGGCAGGATATAGACGATAAACTTTCCGCCCAGACCCAAGGTCCGCATGATCAGCAGGTACTCGGGCACGAGCCCGCCGCTGACGTACATCGTAATGATGAAAAGTACGGATAAGGGCTTGACGAGAAAATAATCTTTCCGGCTCAGGGTATAGGCGAGCATCGCCGAGCAGATCAGGCCCGTAACGGTTCCGATGACGGTACGCGCAACGGACATCAGGAAGGGTTCGAAAAGATTTTTCTCCCGGAAGAGATAGCTGTAGTTATAAAGCGTAAACTCACGCGGGATGAGAAAGTTGATGTTTCTCATGGTGTCCATCGGATCATTAAAAGAAATCGCGAGGACGTTCAGGAACGGGTAGAGCGTGACGATCATAATGATCAGGCAGACCACGGCCAAAACGATATCGGCCGGCATGACCCGATGCAGGGCATCTTTCTTTTCTCTATGCTTCATTTTTGCACTCATTTCATATCCCCCTTAAATCAATGCCGTTTCGCCGACCGCTTTGGCAAAGCGGTTTGCCAAAGCCAGCAGAATGATGCCGACCAGAGACTGGAACATCCCGATTGCCGTGCCGAGGCCGTAATTGTTATTGCCGATGCCGCGGACATACGCAAACCAGGAGAAGACCATTGCATGGTCCTGGACCAGGGCGTTCGACAGGAGCATCTGCCGCTCCATGCCGACATTGAGGACACCGCCGATGCTCATGATGACGATGACAATAATGGTCGGACGAATGCCGGGAAGGGTGATATGCCAGATTCTCTGAAAACGCCCGGCGCCGTCAATCTGTGCCGCCTCGTAGAGTCCCGGATCGAGACCCGCCATGGCGGAAAGATAGATGATGGCATCCCAGCCGACTTCTTTCCAAATATTAATGAAGGTAACCGTACCCCAGAAAACGGGGGAATTCGTGGACATCAGTCCGAGGCGCCGGCCGAAAAGCTCATCAACGATCCCGCCGTCGTTGAGCATCATTTTTGCAATACTGGCAATAATGACCCAGGACACGAAGTGCGGGAGGTACGAAACCGTTTGCGTAATCTTCTTGAGACGCGGCAGGCGGATTTCATTCAAAATAACGGCCAGGCTGACCGAGGCCAGCGTCTGAAAAACGATGCCCAGGGCACTTAAGGCCAGGGTATTTCTCAGCGTCTGCCCGAAGATACGGTCATTAAATGCTTTGATGAAATTATCGAAACCGACAAATTTACGCTCAAAGAAAGAGAGCGCAAAAGAGGCGGGCTTGACCTCCTGAAAGGCCATTGTCCAGCCCCAGAGCGGAATATATTTAAAGATGATCAGCCAGACGAGGAAGGGCAGCGACATCAGCATAAGATAGCGCTGCTTCCACACCAGCTTCCAGGACAGTTTTCTCTTTTTTGTTTGACTTGCCATTCCGTTTACCTCCGAATACATTACCAGTGTACGGGGAGGCCGGGCAGGCAACAATCCTTATTTTCTGTCCTCTTTACCCTTGTTTTTTGTACTTTTGATAGTTTTTCGGCGTTTTTCTAAATCGTTTTCGGAATTTCTCGTAAAAAGTATCCATGTTCGTGAAGCCGACCGCCTCCGCAATCTCATAGACCTTGGCATCACTGCATTCCAGAAGCTCTGCGGCCCGGTCCAGGCGGTAGTGCTCAAGTTCTTTGGCGAAACTGTGCCCGTACTCTTTCCGGAAAATCCGGCCGAGGTAGTTGGCGTTGTAATGATAGCGTTCGGCACAGCTTTCGAGGCTGATGTCATCGCGGTAATAATTGCGGATATAAAAGAGGCATTTTTCCACCGGCAGGGAATATTCGTACTCACCTTGTCTCGGATCCTTTATATTTTCTTTTAAGATCTCAAGGCAGCCGTAGATATTCCGGCAGCAGGCTTCCAGGGACGGCGAGTCAAAGACTTTCTGCCGCCGTCTCCGGATAATCTCATGGTCCAGGGCCGGATCCTGCAGCAGATGATCACTGAGCTGCCGGAGATAGCTTTTGATTTCCTCCTCGGAGGCAAGGGCTTTTCTCGCGCCGGCCGCACAAGCCGAGACATACTGCAGGAAATCTTCTTTTCCGCCGAAGCGGAGAATTTCCGGAATTTTATCAAAAGACGGGGCCTGCCATTCTTCCTGCGCATGATGAAGCGACTTATAGCTGATCAGCTCGTCGGGTTCAAAAAGAAAACTGCGCTGCAGAAGATATTCCGCCACTTCATAAGAGTACGAGAGGTTTTCCCAGGCGTTTACCGAAAAGCCCATGGCCACATGGAAATTATCCCCCCAGGGACGCCCGGATAAAAAGGTACGAAGCCTCGCAGCTATGCGTTCTTCTTCCGAACTGAATACGATGATGACGTAGATGCCGTCCAGCATGAAATTCAGGCAGGGCTCTTCGGCCAAAGGTCTTTTGCGTTCGACTTCTTCTTTAAAGGCCTCGCGTGAATCTCCGGGCTGGGTCATTGTGTCTTTGATCAGTACGACAAAGGCTTCGCCGCCTTGCTTTTTGAAATAGCGCTCCAGATCATGGGCCATCGTAGGATCCGGCAGAGGATTTTTCAGAAGCGAGGCACGCAGCCCGTCTTCCAGGCGCATGCGTTCAAGTTCGGACACGCTCGCTTCTAAATTTTCCCGGACTTCCAGTTTTTCCCGGATCTCCCGCACGGTCAGCAAAAGCTCGTCTTCATCTATCGGTTTCAAAAGATAGGCATCGACCCCTTGCTTGATGGCGGTTTTGGCGTATTCAAACTGTGAATAAGCGGTAAGAATAATGAAATAGCCGTTAAACCCTGCATCTTTCGCCTTTTTAATCAGCTCCAGACCATTTAAGCCGGGCATGCGGATATCCGCCAGGACCAGGTCCGGCTGTTTTTTCAAAACAAGCTTCAGCCCTTCGGCCCCGTCCGGCGCCGTGCCGATCAGAGTAAATCCTTCGTCTTCCCATTCCATCAGTGCGGGAATGCCCAGACGAATCATTTTCTCATCATCAATAACGGCGTAGGTAAACATCAGCGCTCCTCCTCGTTGTTTTGCTCTGCAAAGGGCATCGTCAGATGCATGCGACAGCCCTTCCCCTCTGTACTTTCTATCCTGAGCCCGTAGGCTTCTCCGTAACGCAGGACGAGACGCTGATGCACATTGCGTAAACCGATATGCACACCGTCTTCGGCCTGCTCATTTAATGCTTGCTGCAATTGCTTTAATTTTGCGGCCGGGATACCGGGCCCGTTGTCCGCAACTAAGATATGAAGATCGTCCGCTTGTCGCTCCGCTTTGATCAGCAGCCTGCCGTGCCCGGACTTTCCTTCCAGCGCATGGATCATGGCATTTTCCGCCAAAGGCTGAATCAGCAGCGGCATCACCGGACAGCCGGCCAGTTCTTCGGGCAGAATGATTTCACTTTCAAAACGATTCCCGAGGCGATGTTCCTGAATATGAAGATACGCCTCAACCGCTTCCGTTTCGCGGCGGAGCGGCACATCTTTGTCCCCTACTTCAAGCGTATAGCGCAGCAGTTTGGCGAGACGCTTGACGATGTCTTCGATCTCATATTCTTTTTCAATCCTGGCCTTCATCCGGATGGTTTCTAATGTATTATATAGGAAATGCGGGTTGATCTGCATGGTCAGCATCTTCAGCTCGGCTTCCCGCTGCGCCGTCCGGAGCTTTTCGGACTTGAGGCGTTCTTCCTGAATCTGCTGATTCATCGTCTGCATGCGGTGAATGATATTGCCCAAGTGGTTATAAAGTTCGGAAATTTCATCATTGCCTTTCAGCTTATGCCGGAAGCCGTATTCCCCCTCCGCCGTCTGCTCGATGGCGGTCCGGAAACGCCGGATGCGGTTCGAGAAACCGGAACTGAAAAAGGCAATTAAGCCGAAAGAAAGAACGGCACTGGCCGTCAGAATAATATAATAATTCCGGCTCTGCCGATTCGTTTCATCAAGAATTGTTTTGTAAGGATGCAAGGTCACAATGTCCAGATTCTGGCTCAAAGGGTACTTCTCAGACCGAAGCTGCATCCCCGTCATCAGATATTCCTCCGCCCCGATTTCTACCGTCAGCTGGTAGGCACCCGAAGGAAGGGCATGCTTTTCTTTAATATGCGCAAGCTCTTCTTCCGCGAGAGCGTCCCGCAGCTGAGCAAAGCCCGGCGCCCCCTTTGTCCCGCTGATCAGAAGCTTCCCGTTTTCATCAATCAGAAAAGAGGAACCGTTGAGGCTGTCTAAGATTTCTTCTATCTGTGCTTCGCGGATATGGATGACCAGCACACCTAAAAGACGGCCGCTGCGCAGGGAAATTTTCCGGGTCAGCGCCAAACTTTCTTCACCGGAAGGAAGACGCGGCACAATCAGCCAGTGAATAATAGCCCCGTCGGAAAACACCGTCTGATACCAGTCCTCTGCCCGGACCTTTTCATCCGCGTAGACAAAATCCGCATTGCTGCGGATCGTCGGATTATTAAAGTACATGGAAAAAGAATTCACCTGATCCGAATACAGGGAACCGTATTTGGAAAAATTCTTGTATTGATTGTAGTCATTGGCCAGTTCAACATAGCTTTGATACTCATGGGTCGCCAGATGTTCGAGTTCGGGATCAAAAATAAAATAGCGCGAAGCCATGGTCACGCTGTTCATAAACTCACTCATCCGCTGTTCGGCGGTCATCACATTCGACGCATCATTTTCCTTGGCCTGAGTAATAAACGAGCGCTCCCAGCTGCGGATCAGAACAAAACCAAAAATGAGCAGGGGCAGCAAGCCTCCGACTAAATAAAGGATGAGTAATTTGCTTTTGATTTTCATGATGTCCCGCTAAGCTTTCACAAGTTATTAAAAAACACTAAGTTTGATTATAACCTAAAGTCATTTTAAAGAAAAAGAACGGCCTGCAAAAAGCCGTTCTTCTCCTCTTTATTTACATTGTGTTTAAGTTCGCGGGATTTTTCAGTTCAGTCCCTGGGCCATCATCGCTTCGGCTACGCGCAGGAAACCGGCAATATTGGCGCCGCTCAAAAGATTTTCTTTGTCGCCCGTATACCGCTCTGCCGCCTGCTTGGCCGAATGATAAATCGATTGCATAATCGTCTGAAGCTTCGCATCCACTTCGTCAAATCCCCAGGACAGACGCATGGAGTTCTGCGTCATTTCGAGACCCGAAACAGATACGCCGCCGGCATTGGCCGCCTTGCCCGGGGCAAAGAAAATACCGTTCTTGATCAGGTATTCCGTCGCGTCGAGCGTGCTCGGCATATTCGCGCCTTCCACCAGATAGCGGCAGCCGTTCTTATGCAGATTTTTTGCATCCTCTAAAGTCAATTCGTTCTGCGTCGCCCCCGGAATCGCCAGATCACAGGGCACCGACCAAGGTTTTTCCCCGGCCCGGTACGTCGCATTCGGGTGATCTTTCGTGTACTCGCTGATCCGGCCGCGCCTTACGAACTTGAGCTCTTTTACATACTCTACGTCAATCCCGTCCGGGTCATAGACAAAGCCGTCGGAATCCGAAAGCGTCAGGACCTTTGCCCCCAGCGCCTCCGCCTTTTCCGCTGCGTGGACCGCCAGGTTGCCGGCTCCCGAAATGCAGACTTTCATATCCTCAAAGCTCTCGCCTTTCTCCCGCAGCATTTCCCGGGCAAAATAGCAGACGCCGTAGCCGGTCGCTTCCGTCCGGCCGAGAGAACCGCCGTAAGGAATGCCCTTGCCGGTCAATACGCCGAGCCCCGACTGATTCACAATGCGCCGGTACTGGCCGTACATATAGCCGACTTCCCGGGCACCGACGCCGATATCCCCGGCAGGAATATCGGTAAACTGTCCGATGTGCCGGTAAAGCTCCGTCATAAACGCCTGGCAGAAACGCATGATTTCCCGCTCGCTGCGGCCTCGCGGATTAAAATCCGCCCCGCCTTTGCCGCCGCCCATCGGAAGACCGGTCAGGGCATTTTTAAAGCATTGCTCAAAACCCAAAAACTTCAGCACCGAAGGGGTAACGGTCGGATGGAAGCGGATGCCGCCTTTATAAGGACCGATCGCAGAATTAAACTGAATGCGGTAACCGCGGTTCACGTGCACTTTGCCCTGATCATCTTCCCAGGTTACGCGAAAGGCAATCTGCCGTTCCGGTTCCGTCAAACGTTCCAATAAGGCCGCATCCTGAAATTCCGGATGGGCATCAATAACCGGGGACAGACTCAGCAGGACCTCTTCTGCTGCCTGGCAGAATTCCGGCTGATTTTTATCACGCTGCCGAACCTCGTCCAAAACCTTTTCTATATAAGTATTAACAGCCATTTGAGCCTCCTATTCAGCAAGTGTAAATGTACATCAGCTGATCTTTTGGCGCAAACCGCAAACTCAAAAAGAATGAAGAAAATTAACGCTCCGGGAACTTTCCTAAAAAAAGACGCCGCTTTCGGGGGCGGCGCCTGTTCTGAGGCCTGATAAATCAGGCCTCAGCTTCTTTATTTTCTGCTTCCGGGCAGAACGCGCCCGGCCCAAGCGTCAGACTTTTTTGATTTTCTTGATGATAAACAGCAGGATCACCGAACCGAATCCATTTTAAAATTGTCGACGATAAGAAAGCGAATGAAACTTCCCATCGTCGA
>CALLQJ010000147.1 GCA_938014865.1 uncultured Fastidiosipila sp. | reverse complement strand
AAGTAAAGTGGATAGTGTTTTTGAGTACATGGATTTATACGGTCAGCTGAGTTTTGAAACGTTGCCCTTTAATGAGATTGATGCGGTCATTTTGGCTCGCCTGTCTTTTATTCCCTTTGATGATTTCGTCAGCCCGCATTTTAACGAAAGCATCCCGCTCGGCGAAGCCTGCCGCAAGGTGGATGCCCTGCCCGAACGGACAGACAATGCCTTCTGGCCAGGTGATGTCAAGCTGATGCGAAGCGTCATCGGCCGCAAACGCTTTGCCGAGCTCCCTGTTTCAGGCTACGTCAATATTCTGCACGAAGAAGACGAAAGCCAGTTCGCTGCCGTCTGCTATACCCTGCCGGATGATGTCCGCTACCTGGCCTACCGCGGCACGGATGATAACCTGGTCGGCTGGAAGGAAAACTTTAATATGTCCTTCACCTTCCCCGTCCCCGCCCAGAAATCGGCCGCTCTTTATTTTGAAAAAGCCGCCCGGGAGATGCCGTCGGCCCGTTTTATTTTAGGGGGTCATTCCAAGGGCGGAAACCTGGCTATATATGCGGCCGCCTTCTGTTCCGAAGAGGCGCGCGAAAACATCCTTAAGATTTATAATTTTGACGGGCCGGGCTTTCGTGAAAAAACCTTGCAGCGCAAGGGCTACCGCGCCGTCCGATCCCGGATTATTACCTATGTGCCGCAGTCTTCGATCATCGGCATGATCCTGGAGCAGGAAGGCGAATACACCATCGTGCACAGCGAAAACATCGGGCTTCTGCAGCACGATATCATGTCCTGGGCATGCGACCTGGCGAATCTCTGCTTTGTGCCCGTGGAATCCTTCACGTCCCGGAGCCGGCTCTTTGACCATGCTTTCCGGCGCTGGCTGGAGGCCATGAGCTTGGAGCACCGAGAGTATTTTGTCGACACTATTTTTGCCGTGATGGAAGAAACCGGGGCAAAGACCCTGACGGATTTCCGGGAAAATAAATTTCATAATCTCCGCATCATTTTAAAGACGATCCGCGGACAGGATGAAGAGACCCGGCAGCTTATGCGCGAAACCTTCCGCATGCTTTTCCGCAGTGCCAAAGCGGAAGCCGCCCGGCTGATTTCCGAAAAGCAAAGCCAAAGAAGGCAGGCGGACAGTCCGGGCGATCTGCTCTGATTTTATGACGAGGCTGCACAGTCCCGCCGCTGCGGCAGCAGAGAAGAAAGCAGAAAAGGCTTATGGATTTATGTTTTATTGATATTAATACCCGAGACCTCAAAGCCTCGTCGAGCAGCCGGCAGGCGCTTGAAAGCGTGCTCGAGAAAATCGAAGCGGCTGATGCGATCTTATTAGGCTTGGGCCCCGGAATGTCCGAGGCCTCCGGCTTAGACCTTCGTGCCGATGATGAGTCCTTCCGGGAAGCCTTCGGCGATTACCGCAAAGCCTACGGTTTCCGGAGCCTCTTTCAAGGCTTTTATAATACTTATTCTAGTCCTGAGGAACGCTGGACCTTCCTCGCGCGCTTTATCCGCTATCTTTTAGATGCCGAAGAAGGCTCCGCCTATCTTAAGCTGAAAGCGCTGCTCGAAGGGAAGGACTATTTTATTCTGACGAGCACAACGGACCATCAGGTGGTGAAGGTATTTCCGAAAGAACGCTACTGTCTTTTTCAAGGCGATATCAGCCGCCTGCAGTGTCCGCAGCCTTGTCACGATGCTCTTTATCCGGCAGGACCCCTGGCCGATAAGCTGATCGCAGAAAGTTCTGCTTTTAAAATTCCAGAAGCTTCCCTGCCCCGCTGCCCCTATTGCCATCGCATCATGGAGCCCTGGGTCCGGGATGCACATTTTTTAGAAGGCGAAGTCTGGCGTGAAGGGGTCTTGCGTTATGGAAATTTCCTTCGGGCACAAAAAGGCAAGAAACTCCTGCTTTTAGAATTAGGCGTCGGCGAGGCCGATCCCGGGATCATCACGCTGCCGTTCTGGAAAATTACACAGGAAGAAAAGAATGCTTTTTACATTACGGTCCGCTTCGGCAAACCGGAAGCCCCGGCCCAGCTTCAAGGCAAGAGCCTGGCCTTTGGCGATGCATTAGGGCCCTTCCTAGATCGGCTCAACGAACTTGCCTCCGCTAAAAAGACTTCAAGCACAGACAAAGAAAGGAATTAAAATGTCAGATATGAAAAGAATAGATACACGAGCCTTTGCCGAAATTGCCCGCCCCCTCGGCGCACGGGGCCTTAAGATTTCCCAAAGCGGCACGCTCAAAGCCTATGAAACCTGGGCGCCGGAGATCCGCCGGAATGTCTATTCGGTCTCCAAAAGTTTCACCTCCGCCGCCGTCGGCATGGCCCTGGAAGAAGGGCTCTTATCCCTTGACGAAAAACTCACGGATGTCTTTTCTGATGAACTCCCCGATGCGCCCAACGCCTATCTGGAAGCCGCCGAGCTGCGCGATCTTTTGACCATGTGCCTGGGGCAGGATCAGGCCTAGATGATGAGCGAGCAGCGCCGCTGTTATAAAGAAAGAGACTGGGTGAAACTTGCCCTGAGCTTCCCCTTTACTCATGCGCCGGGAACACATTTTGTCTATAACAACGTCGGCCCCTATCTGGCCGGGGTGCTGCTGCAGCGCCGGGCCGGAACAGACCTGGTCTCTTATCTGATGCCTCGTCTCTTTGCTCCTTTAGGGATCGAAAAACCGGACTGGGAACGCGACCCGGAAGGCTATACCTTCGGCTCAAGCGGGCTGATGCTGACGCTTTCCGAAATCCATAAATTCGGCCTCTTGTATTTAAATGAAGGAAAATGGGAAGGCCGGCAGCTGGTCCCCGCTTCCTGGGTCGAGGCCTGCCGGACGCCGCAGGACGATCCGGGCTACAGCTATCTCTTCTGGCTGGGGGATGAAAGCTACCGCGCCGACGGAAAATACGCCCAGTTCGTCATCATCTTCCCGGAAAAAGAAGCCGTCATCAGCCTGGTCTCCCAATGTGATGACAACGACAAGATGTTAAAGGCAATCCGCGAAACGCTCTGCCCGCAGCTTTGACACAGAGGCCTTGAACAGAATCGGTGAAACGCTCTGCCCGCAGCTTTAGTACCGCCGTGGCCATAAACCGGGTTCACGGCCCCAACACGCGGCGACCCTGCGCCAAACCACGGCCTTAGTACCGCCGAATGTCCCTGAAACGAGTACGCCGCCCCGCCACCCCGGCACGAACAGCGCTCCTGAACCGAACCCCCAGCTCTAAGGCCATGAGCAAGGGCCCCCAGCTCACTCCCGCCCCGGCACCTCACAAAAAACCCGGGAACCCCCAAAGGTCCCCGAGTTCCTTAGCTCTCGTGTCCTAAAGCCCGAAGCCTTTAATAAAAACGTTTCAGCTTCTGGCGCACGGCACTGCGGCTTTTCCGGTATTTTTTCTCGAGCATGTCAAAATAGACGCCGACGGCATGGCAGAGCAAAGGCTCAGAAAAAACGAAGCCGGCATACGGCGATTTGCTGCGGATAATGGCCACTTCCTTATCTGCCAGAACAACCTGAATATCCGGGAAGGGCACTTCGGGCAGGATCAGGAGATGGTATTGCTTTTTGCGGTTCAGAAGCCGGATCACCGCCTCCACATGCTCGGCGTATTCTTCCGGGGTATAGCGCACATCGCTTTCCAGCAGCTCGGTACCTAAATTCAGGCGGACCTCACCCGCAAAAAGATCGGGGTCGTCGGGCAGCTCTACAAATTCATAGACATGCCCGTGTTCCAAGGCCTCTTTAAACTGCGCCTGCCGGGCCCGGTGCGCCTCCTTAATCCTCTGCTTTTCCTCTTCATCCTCAAGCTGACGCTCGAGCATGCGATCGAGCAGCTCGGCGGGAATCGTCGCCGGCGAAAGCCCGGTCAGCAGGATCTTTTTGTCTTCCGAACCGCTGATCGGGAAATTCCGGAAGAGCCGCCAGCTTTGATGATCCAGGTAGATTTTCAAAAGATCATCCGAACTGTCCAGCAAACGCTGATAATCCTGCCTGAGGCTGTCGAGCTTCTCCGGATCCGTAATATAGTCGTACCACTTCTCGTCCCCGGCCCCGCGGGTGAAGCTGCCGTGGATGCAGGCCTTTCCGGGGTAAAGGAAAAAGGTACGGACAAAACGCGTATCGCGCGGCCTTTTGCAGACATGCGGTTCGATCATGCCCGACATGTAAAGCGGCATCCAGCCGCTGATGGCCGTCAGCATCTCGTCCATATCCCGGTCCACATTGTGGATAATTTTCATCTTCACGCCTTTTTTAAGGCAGGCCAGCATGAGCGCAGCCCATTTATTAAAAAAGGAAGGATCTCCCGAGAGCCATTCCTGGTCCTCATCGGAGTAAAGGTACAAGGTTCCGCCCCCCTCGGCCGCCGCAGATAAAAAGCGGCAGACGGCTGCTCTGAGGCCTTCGTTTCCCCAGTAAATATCCCGCTCCTCAAAATCCAGAAGCGAAGGCTCATATTCCGGCAGATCCGGCCGCTTGGTATAGGCAAAAGAATCGATCGATTCCAAAAGATTGTCAATGACAGAGGTGTCACTTTCACTGCCTGAACTGTAAAGCCATTTCGAAAAAAGCCCTCTCCCGTTTTCGTCATCGGCCAGCAGTTCTTCGCTGATCCCGCAGAGCCGGGATAAGCCGTCTAAGCGATTTTGCTCGATCGCCCGCTCCAGCAGAATCTCTGTGATTTCTTCGGACATCTGCTGATTGTTCCGCGGCGAACGCACCCCGCAGCGGAAGCGGCTGACCAGAGAATTATCGACATTCAGGCGGCGGGCCAGGCGGGCATTTGAAAGTTCCAGAAGCTGCATGACCGCATCCAGTTTTTCTCCGAAACCGTGCGTGTCTTCAGCCGCCTTTTCCTCCTGCAAAGACCGTTTTTTCGGGATCTTAGCGATTTGCGGAAGCTCGGTTTCTTCCGTGTCAAAAAGCCAGGCCACCAGTGCGGGGATCAGGCTTTCGCGGCTCTCGTTATCGACTTTGCAAAGTTCACAAAGCACGCTGAGCATGTTCTCATTATCCGCATAAAGGTAGACGCCCTCAGCCAGCCGGGCAATGGCTCGGCTCGACGGCGAGAGCTTGCGGCTGCCCCGGCGGATGTGACTGATATACGAACGGTCGCATTCGGCATATTCGGCAATTTCAACGTTGGTACAGCTGAGCAGTTCAAATAAACTGTCGATCTTTTCAGAAAGCATCTTGCCCCCTCCCCTCATGTCATTATTACAACACAGGGGGGAGGGCTTTTCAATCTGTGTCACTTTAATCTTTCAATGACAATTCAAGGTGACATATTGCGGGACAAGAGCCCTCCTTGCTATATTTTTCTTAGAAGGAAAGGTGCCGAAGGCGCCGTTAAATCCGGCGCTTCATGCACAAAAAGCAGATAAGTTGTGATTTTTCCGACACCGCCCATATAAATGAAAAGAGCTCGCCGTCTTAGGAAAGCGACAAGAGGCAGGAGGACGCTTTATGAGATGCAGTCAATGCGGTTTTATGAACAGTACGGGAAAATTCTGTGCCCGCTGCGGCGCAGTTTTGCCTTCCCCCCAATCCGGACAGAATCCAAATCGAGCGCCGAATCAACAGGCGCCGCAAAACAATGCACCCGGCCGCCCGGCGGGACAAAGACCCCCACAACAGGGCCCGGGCCAAAGGCCGCCGCAAAATGCGCGCCCTCAAGGACCCGGCAATGCAGCACCCCGGCCGCAAAATACGATGCCGCCCCGCGGAGCACAAGGGTCTCCGGGCGCAATGCCGCCGAGGCAAGGGCCAGGGAACACAGCTCCCGGTCCGGGCGGACCAAGACCGCCGCGTCAGGGACCTCCGCAGAGCGGAGCTGCGGCACAGGGACGTCCTCCCTATCCGCCGCAGACACAGCAGACGCCTCCGCCGGTAAGTATGGACGCCCGGCAGATGAAAGGCTGCGGCCAAGGCCCCGGGGCACCCCCGCCTTACGGTCAAAGGCCCGGTCCTGCCCCTTACGGCTATCCGGCGGTGCAGACTAAGAAAAAATCCAAGGCACCCATTTTTATTATTATCGGTGCTGCCGTTGTGGCTTTGACTTTGGTCTTTGTCTTCGTATTTTTGCCGAAGATCCGACGCGGTCGTTTCAACAAAATCGGCCCGGAAGTCAAAGCAGGCGCCGCTCCCTTTGTCGGAGCCTGGTCCGGCTCTTTGAGCATGGATGCTTCGGCCACCTATGACGCGAGCCGCTCTGCCTTTATCCGAGGCATCGGAAGCTCTACGGTGGACGCTTATTTATACGTCAATAAAGATGAGGTGGAACTGGAAATTCCCAAGGCCACCATTCCTTTTAAATCCTCTTATAATCAGGACGGCCTGAAGCTTACGGCCGATATGGGAAACGGTGAAAGCTTAAGTTTCCTGCTGGCCTTTGAAGAAGTGACGGACAGCTCGGGGACGACCTACCGTATCCTCCGGGGCGACGGCAGCTATGAGGAAACAGGTCCCGGTCTGAGAACGCCATGCGAAATGGCCCTGACCCAGGACGATGATAAAAAGTCGGACATGTTAGGCCGGCTTTGGATGGACTATCCGCCTTTCGATGAAAACGCCGCCCTTGCCGCCCAAACAACAGGAACGACTGCGCCGGAAGACGCTTCTGTTTCGGATCCTTCGGCAAGCAGCGAAAATCCGGATGGCAGCAATACAAGTGATCCGGCTTCAGCCGAAACATCTGCGGGCGGGGAAGCTCTCTCCGCGCCTGCCGAAACCAGCGCCGCGGGAGCCGCAACAGAGCCTGCCGCAACGGCAGCGCCGACTCCGGTTCCCGCGACGCCTACACCCGTGCCGGCCACACC
>CALLQJ010000146.1 GCA_938014865.1 uncultured Fastidiosipila sp. | reverse complement strand
CCAAGCCGAAGAGCAGGCCCAGCATCGCCATCAGCAGCACATCCTGCAGGCGCCAGCCCGCCGATTTTTTCTTTTCTGTCATAAACGACCATCCTTTCCGAAGAGGAGTCTTTTGCCGAGGCCTTGTCTTTGGCCGAGGCCTTGACAGCTTTGAAAAGGCGGGAAGAGGCGAAAAGCCATAAAAAAACCTTCTGCCCTGCCGGGTTCAGAAGGTAATGCAGCTCACTGCCTGATGATGCTCCCTACGCCGGCATTATCCGTACAGGTTCATTGGGTCAGAGCCTAACTCTTTCTCAGCCGCCTCGCGGGCTCCCCTGTTAATACTAATGATGATAGTCCCGTCTCCTATATTCTGCAAGTGATCGGAGGCACATGACTTGTATTAATTGTATTACTATATATAATACAAGTGATACAAGAACAAAACAAGAACAAAAAGAAGACCGCCTGCGGCCGGCAGGCAGGAGGAGGGCTGAAATGATTCTGGAAATCGATTTAAGCGCCGAAACCCCTTTATATCAGCAGATCCGCGATCAGATTGTTCTGGGCATCACGCGCGGAGACTTCCAAAGCGGGGAGCAGCTCCCGCCGGTGCGGCAGCTGGCCTCAGATCTCGGCATCAATTTCATGACCGTAAGCAAGGCCTATAATCTCCTGAAGCAGGAAGGCTGGATCGTCACGGAGCGCGGCCGCGGCAGCCGGGTGGTCCTGCCGGAAGCGGAGCAGGCCCTTCCCGATGCGGCCTACTGGCAGAAACTCAGCTTGCTGCTTGCCGAAGGACTGGCGCAAAGCCGCGATCCGGAGGCCTTTGCCGAAAAAGCCGGAGCCTGCCTGCAGCATTTAATGAAGGAGCGTCCGTAATATGATCTATATTATTATTTCAAGCGCCGTACTCTTAATGCTTTATGTTTTTATGCGCTATGGCCTGAACTATCAGGACTTTCAGATTTGGGGCGTCCTCTTCAAGCCGGAACACGCCAAGCATAAAGACACAAAAAAAGTACAGAAAAAATACCAAAGGCTCCTGGCTTGGGGCATCGTTCTTTTCCTCCTTCTGCAGTGCTTTTTTCTTCTGCCGCCGCTTCGGCACTATCTTGACTTTTCCCTCATCTTTATCCTTTTGGGCTATACGGCTTACGGTTTTCTTGTGCTTGAACGTGCCCGTCAGGCCCTCATACGACTGAAACCCAAGCACGCCTGGTTTTATGAGCGCCCGGAAAAGCGCCTGGCCGATACGGAAGTCAGCTTGCAGAAAGGGAAGAGTGCGCCCGGCGTTCTGTGGGTTTGGCTGATCTGGCTTCTGAACTTTCTGCCCTTTCTCTTCTTTTACGCCGCGGGCGAAGACGAAGCGCTCTTTTACGTTATACTCGCACTCACGCCTTTGAGCCTGATGGTGATTCCGCTGATTTACAAAAGAGCTCTGCGCAGCCGCCGGCAGATGGTCTCGCCCGACAAAACGCTCAATAAGGCCTATGCCCGAGCTTCGGAACGGGAAACGGGGCTGGGGCTGATCCGTATTTTTCTGGCCTTGACCTTGTGGTGGAATGCCTTTGCCTTGCTTTTCCTCGCAGAAGAACTCAGCCCTTGGATGTGGCTGCTGAGTTTTGCCGTGTTTTTTCTGCTGCTGACGGGGCTTTTGTTTTACGGACGGAAAAAGCGGGAGACGATCAATCGCCGTTTTTATGAAAAAAGCGTCTGGCGGATTCCGGAAGAAGATAAGCATTATCGTTGGGGCTTTTATTACAACAAGACGGACAGCCGCCTGATGGTGCCCAAGCCGGTCGAAAGCATGGGTTATACCTTAAATATGGCGAAGCCTCAGGCCAAGATCATCATGGGGCTGACGCTTGCATTAATTGTCTTTGCGCTGACGTTGGCCTTGCGCATGGGAACGGCCGAGTTCCGCTATATTCCGGGCGAGCGGTATTTTGAAATCGAGGCGCCGTTTTATTCTCTGAAGCCGGAAGCCGGCGATATCGAAACGGTCGAGTGGTCAGAAGAGCCGATCCGAAATGCCGCAAGGCTCCACGGAATGGCAGGCCGTGAGAAACGATACGGTGCCTTCCGCCTGCCGCCTTACGGCCGGGTCAACCTCTATGTGTATAATCAAGTGCAGGAACATATTGTTCTCGAACTTGCCGAGGGAGGAAAGGCGGAGGCGCTTGTCCTGAACGAGGACACAGCGGAAAAGACGAGGGCCCTTTACGAAGCGCTGCTGAAATGGCGGGCCGAAGCGGGGGCGTCTGCGCCGTAAAGCGGGATGATTTATCTTCTTATCAATCTTTTAAGCATCGAGGCGGGCGGTCTTTTGAGCCGTCCGCTTTCCCGTCTTCTGAAGCCGCATCATGCCAAAGCCATGGAAATCGGGGCAGGACTTTGTGTCCTGATTTTAGGCATTCAGGGCGCTTTGGAAAGCGAGGCCTCATTGCTGCTTTTGCTCAGCATGGTCATCGGCGGGCTGATCGGAACACAGCTCGATCTGCAGGGGCTTTTTTACCGCCTGGGCGACTTCTTTAAACGCCGCTTTGCGCCTGATGATCCCGCCTTCAGCGAAGGGCTTATCCGCTTGTTTTTGCTTCAGGCCGTCGGAGCGATGGCGATATTAGGGCCGCTCAATGCAGCCCTGCAGAATGATCCGACCCTTATTTTATTTAAAGCGATTTTAGACTTTTGCAGCACGCTCATCTACGGCACGATTTACGGACGCGGCGTCTTGCTCGCGGGCCCCTTGCTTTTCATTTACCAGACGGCGATTTATCTTTTAGCCGGGGTGATCGAACCCTTTTTGACGGCCGAAATGATCCGGGAAATCGGCGCGGCAGGTTCGCTTCT
>CALLQJ010000145.1 GCA_938014865.1 uncultured Fastidiosipila sp. | reverse complement strand
AAGGATCCCCCCTCGATGCGCCCTCATGAGTCCATTCATCTTTTCCGCTTCTGCTGCATTCCACCTGCCGCAGCTCTCTTGAGAAACGTAGAAAAAGACTACTCCTCTCACTCAACAGTTTTTTCGATTGTCATCAGAATAAGCGATCTCCGCCCGGAGGTCAAGGGAAGAAAAGCCCGAAATCTTTGGATTTTATGAGCGAAATCTTACCCCTCTGCCTCAGCCTAAGGCAATATCCAGGATCATCATCAAGGTAAAGCCTGCCGCTACGCCGACCGTTGCAATATTGCTGTGTTTGCCGGTCTGTGCCTCGGGGATCAGTTCTTCGACGACCACGTAAATCATTGCCCCCGCCGCAAAGCTCAGCAGATAGGGCAGGGCCGGCACGATAAAGGCGGTCAGCAAAATGGTCAAAAGCGCCCCCACCGGCTCAACTAAGCCGGACAAAAAGCCGTAGTTAAAGGCCTTCTTCTTGCTGATCCCGGTCCCGAGCAGCGGCATGGAAATGATGGCCCCTTCGGGAAAATTCTGCAGGGCGATCCCGATCGACAAGGCCAATGCCCCCGCCCAGGTAATCGAAGTCTGTCCGGAAAGCATCCCGGCAAAAACGACGCCGACCGCCATGCCTTCGGGGATGTTATGCAGGGTCACCGCGAAAACCAGCATCGTGGATTTCTTCAAATCGGCATCAAGCCCTTCTTTTTCATTCGTCCCCTGATGCAGATGCGGGATCAGCGAGTCTAAGATCAGCAGGAAAAGCATGCCCAAAAGGAAACCGACCGCGGCAGGCAGCCAGGCCGTTACGCCTTGTTCGACGGCCATGTCAATACTCGGCATAATCAAGGACCAGACCGAGGCGGCGATCATCACCCCGGACGCAAAGCCTAAGAGCAGTTTCTGTATCAGCGGATTGATTTCGTCTTTCAGGAAAAAGACCATCGCGGCCCCCAGAGTCGTGCCTAAAAGGGGAATCAAAATCCCGATTGCCGTCTGCAGTTTAATATCCATGCGTGAAACCTCCCGCTGATCAAAAATCTATATCCGATTAAAAGCTAATTTATGATAAAAAGCAAACGCTTTTTTCAGTGCATAAAAAGCCGGCCTCAGGCCGGCCAAAAAGCAGACTAGGCTTTTTTCCAGAAAGCAGGCGAGAATAAAATCAGCACCGGCCACAATTCCAGACGCCCGGCGATCATGCAGAAACTTAGCACCGCCTTCGATAAGACGGAAAGCGAGGAAAAATTCCCCGACGGCCCCACCAGATCAAAGCCGGGGCCGATATTGTTGATGGTGGCGGCCACCGCCGAAAAGCCGCTGCTGAAATTCGGTACATCCAAAAGCAGAATCAGCGTTGCGCCCGTAAAAATCAAAGCGTACATACCGAGGTAAGACAGAATCGAATGGACCTGCCGGCGGCTTAAAGCTTCGCCTTCAAAACGCAGGGTAATCACCCGGTTAGGACTTAATTTCTGCCGCAGCTCTAAGACCGCTGCCTTGGCCATGGTCACCACGCGGGAGACTTTCAGTCCGCCGCCCGTCGACCCCGCCGAGGCGCCGATAAACATCAGA
>CALLQJ010000144.1 GCA_938014865.1 uncultured Fastidiosipila sp. | reverse complement strand
ATCGGCATATCTGCCGCATATTTGTGGTAAAGCGTGCGGGCTGCTTCACTTTCCAGCAAAAAATCCTTATCCATAAAATTCTGCATATCGAAACCTCCTGAATTTTTTCGCAAATGCTGTATGATAATAATTGTAATGACATTGTATCAAATATCTCAGAAGTGTTTTCACTTCTTATGCAGATGTCATAAATCAATTAACGGAGGTACTTATGAAGAAGCCAATTTTACTTGTGATGGCTGCAGGCATGGGAAGCCGCTACGGCGGTCTTAAACAGATGGATCCTATCGGCCCGAGCGGTGAAGTGATTATTGATTATTCGATTTACGATGCGAAGCGTGCAGGGTTTGAGACGGTCGTATTCATCATAAAAAAAGAAATTGAAGAACAGTTCCGCGAAGTCGTCGGGAATCATATTGCAGAGCACATGGAAGTGCGTTATGCCTTCCAGGAATTAGAGAATCTGCCCGAAGGCTACGAGGCACCTGAAGAGCGGGTGAAACCCTGGGGCACGGCGCATGCCGTCTTATCGGCAAGCGATGTCATTGATGCACCCTTTGCCGTCATCAATGCGGACGATTATTACGGCCGGGACGCTTATAAAATTATTTTTGATTATCTCTCCGAACACGGCCATCAGCAGCAGGCACCTTATGACTTCTGCATGGTCGGCTATCTTTTGGGCAATACCGTATCCGAAAACGGACACGTGGCCCGCGGGATCTGCACGACAGATAAAGACGGCTATCTTGAAAGCATCGTCGAAAGAACCCGCATCGAAACCTATAAAGACGGCATTCATTTCTCGGAAGATGAAGGCAAAAGCTGGACGGATCTTCCCGCCGATACCATCGTATCGATGAACCTCTGGGGCTTTCCGGCTGTCTTTACCGATGAAATCCGCCGCGGCATGGAAGCCTTCCTGGACCGGACGCTTAAGGAAAATCCGCTTAAAGGCGAATACTTCCTGCCCGATGTTGTGCGCAAGCTGCTGAATGAAAACAAGGCAAAGGTGAAAGTGCTGCATTCCGAAGACAAATGGTACGGCGTCACCTATCAGGCGGATAAACCCTTGGTCGTGAAGGCAATCGCCGATAAAATTGAAAAGGGCGACTATCCGGCCGATCTTTGGGGCAGCGGAAAATAATAAGGCCTTTGCTGCGGGAGCCTGCTGCCGGGCTTCCGGCCAAGTTTAAGAATAAAGGACCATCTGAATAAGTCTGAATAAGGAAGGAAGTATTATGCGAGGAAAAGCAGAAGATTATGTCATTGAAGCCTGCGGGGGTTTTCCTTTAGAAGGCACGCTGGTCGGTGCCGTCCGCTACGGCGAGGGACATATTAACGATACATTTTGCGCCTATTGCCAGACGGATGCGGGCGACTGCAAGCGCTACATCATTCAGCGCATCAACACGGATACCTTTCAGGATCCTGACGGGCTGATGGACAATATTGTGGCCGTCACCGATTTCCTGCGCGAGGCCTCTGTTAAATCCGGCGGAGATCCGGAACGCGACACCATGACCGTACTCCGGACCAAGGACGGAAAATACTATTATACGGACAGTGTCGGCAGCTGCTGGCGGGTCTATCCCTTTGTCGAAGGCACCGTCTGCCTGCAGCAAGTGGAAAAGCCGGAGCAGTTTTACGAATCGGCAAGAGCCTTCGGTAATTTTCAGCGTCTGCTGAATGATTTTGATGCCTCACAGCTCAACGAAACGATCGAAAAATTCCATGACACGCGCGACCGCTACCGTCAGTTTGAAGAAGCTGTCGAGAAAGATGCGGCAGGCCGTGCGGAAAAAGCCAAAGAGGAAATCCGCTTCGTCCGCGAGCGCAAAGATGAAGTCGGCGTCTTGATGGATAAATTAGACGCAGGCGAACTGCCGCTTCGCGTCACCCATAACGATACCAAGCTCAACAATGTCCTGCTGGATAAGGAAACGGGCGAAGGCGTCTGCGTCATTGACTTAGACACGGTTATGCCCGGCTTGTCCCTGCATGATTTCGGCGATTCTATCCGCTTCGGAGCGAACACCAATGCCGAGGATGAACCCGATCTTTCCAAGGTGAATTTTTCATTGGATCTGTTTGAAGTCTATACCAAAGGCTTTTTGGAAACCGCCGGCGAAACCCTGACGGAAGAAGAAAAGAAAAACCTTCCCTGGGGTGCTAAACTGATGACGTTTGAATGCGGCATGCGTTTCCTGACGGATTACCTGGAAGGCGATCACTACTTCCGCACCCACCGTCCGGATCAGAATTTAGACCGGACCCGCACCCAGTTTAAACTGGTAAAGGATATGGAAGAACAGTGGGATGAGATGAATAAAGTGGTGGAGAAATACATTTAAACGTCTTGCCGTGAAGAAGAGCATAAGTACAGTATGAAAGCGCCCGGCCGCGCGGAAAACTGCGGCCGGGCTTTTGTTAAGGCTTCTGCCTGCGTCCCTGAGCGGCAGTCCGCCGGCTCAGGGCTTTTGTTTGTCAAAAATCAGAACTTAAACCAATCTTCGTAACCGAGCTTGATTAAGTTGTCCCGGGACAAGGCCAGTGCGTCATAAACATCGCGTCCGTAGGTGTCGTCCTGCTCCACGATGAAATACTTGCTGCCTGCTTCGAGGCCTGCCGGAATAATTTTTGAAAAATCCAGATTCCCCTCGCCTACTTCGGCAAACTGAATGGTGCCGAGGAAGGCATGGCTCCATTTCGCCGAAGCCGCTGCGGGATCGTCGTCTTCTTTATACTCGGGCAGCTTAATCTGCGCAATGCGGTAATCCTTAAGATGCAGGAGCTTGATGCGTCCGGCATAGTCTTTAATGACCTTCAGCGGATCCTCGCCGCCGCGCTGTACCCAGTGTACGTCAATTTCAAAACCGATATACTCGGTATGGTCCCGGATCAGATCCAGAAGATATTTTCCGTCATACTTGGCGAATTCAATGTGGTGGTTGTGATAATAGAGCTCAATACCGTGTTCGGCCAGCGCCTTCGCCTTCTCTTCCATCCGCTCGATAAAGGCCATGGCCGATTCTTTTGAAGCCATGCATTCCGGCGGCAGCATGCCGATGCGCAGGAAATTGCAGTCGAGCGTCTTGCAGTCGCGGACAATTTTATCGAAGTCGTCCGTCAGATTTTCCTTGCCCTCCCCTTCCAGCGCAGCACTGAAGGCTACAACCTTCATATTAAAATCATCACAAGCTCTTTTGATCTCGCGGACATTTTCCTCCGTCATCGGGATCTGGCTCACTTCAACGGCATGATAGCCCATCTCGGACAATTTTTTTAAGGTCTCGTATGCCCCGTCTTCTTTTACCTTCTCTTTGAGCATCATCATCTGTACGGCAATTAATCCTTTTTCTGCCATGGCAGCCTCCTTATAATCTTATTTAATCCAACTGTCTCTGCTTTAATCCAACGGTCTCTGCAGTTTTAATCCGTCTGATTCGTTTCTTTGATTCTGAAACCGTTTTCTGTGGTTTAAATTTTAAACGTCACGAAGCGGGAATTTTCCTTCTTCGGCAATCCGCTTATTCAGTTCTTCGATGAATAAGTCCTGATCAACCGGCAGTTCAACTTCCCGGCCCAGCCAGGCGGAAAGGAAGGCGGCGTTCGCCAGGTTCACGCCCATGATCCCTTCGGAGCCGTCGGCCAGAAGACCGTGCCCTTCCGTGATCTGCCTGCAGAAATCCTCGATCACCTCAATATGCTGAAAGCCCCAGCGATCATCAGCCTCGATAATTTCCGTCTCGTAAACTTTTTCCTGATCGCCGCCGCTGACCACGGCATGCATTTTCTCCGGCGTCATCTCTTCGTCATAGGTTTTTTCATCGACTTTCATGCGATAGACCGTCGCCGTCTTGCTTTGATCCACCACGATCTTGCCCTTGGAAAAATCAATTTCCAGCCGGTCCGTCCCGATCAGGTCGTGGGTGGAGGTAATGAAGACCCCGGTCGCACCGTTTTCGTATTCAACGGTCATGGTCACGTCATTTTCCACCGCGATATCCCGATACGCCCCGAAACGCATTTTGGCATAGACTTTTTTCGGCACACCGCAGAGCCACTGGAAAAGGTCGAGCTGATGCGGCGCCTGATTAACCAGTACACCGCCGCCTTCCCCGCCCCAGGTCGCGCGCCAGTCCGACTGATTGTAATAAGCCGTCGAACGCCACCAGGTGTTAATGATCCAGTTCGAACGGCGCAGCTCGCCGAGTTCGCCGGAATCAATAATTTTTTTAAGTTTGCGGTAAAGGCTGTTCGTTCTCTGGTTAAGCATAATGCCGAAGACCAATTCGGGATGCCGGGCCGCGGTTTCATTCATCTTCTCAACCGCCTTTGCCTCAATCCCCGCCGGCTTCTCATTTAACGCATGTACGCCGTGTTCCAGAGCATAAATCACAATTTCCGGATGCAGATAATGCGGCACGGTCGTAATAACAGCGTCCGCTTCCCCGCTGTCAATTAAATCCTGATAGCGCTCAAAACTCGGCTTCCTGCCGAAGCGCTCATTCGCCTTTTTCAAAGCCTCGGGATCAATATCACAGTAAGCCGCTAACTCTGCATTCTCCGGGCAAAGCGGTTTGGACTCGTCCGTAAAATTTGTAAGCATGCCCGCATAATTTGAGCCCTGCACCCCTAAGCCGATAATGCCGATTCTGACTTTCTCCATAATTACCTCCTGATTTGCGTCTTCTTAAGAAATTGACGCCATGGAAATGCTTTTGCCGCCGGCAGCACTTGAGCGGCGGATCGCTTCATAAATTTTCATAGCCGGCAGCGCGTCTTTGGCATGAATATAAAGATCTTCGCCGTTTTCCAGAGAACGATAAAAATTTTCCATACACTGCCCGTGACTGCTGCCGTAATAGGCTTTCTCTCCTTGGCACGGATCATCTCGATGCAGCAAAGTCGTTTGTCCTCCGCCGCTGAAATAAAGGCTGTTTCCGCGTACGATGAGCATGCCTTTATCCAGCAAAACCGTCAGTTCCACGTCTTCATTGCTGTGATTTAAAACCGTCGCCGAAAAATATGAACAGCAGCCGTCTTCGTAGACAATATGCGCCGTCGCAGTATCTTCTACCTCTATGGGATAATCACTTAGTCTGAGCATAGCACCGCTTACATGGTCCGGAATGTCCGGCTTGATCAAAGTCATCAGGTCCAGGGTATGAATGGCCTGATTTAAAATACAGCCGCTTCCCGCCTCCTCTTTCTTGCCGCGCCAAGGTTCCGCCAGATAATAAGCCTGCGGGCGAAACCAGTCCACCCGGCCCTTCACCCCGCGCACCTCGCCGTATTCACCGCTGCGGCACAAGGCAAGCAGTTTCTGATTCACCCGTTGCAGCCGGTTCTGCAGACAGCCGCCCAGCAGCGCGTCATAGTTTTCATCCATTTCGCACACTTGTTTGGCGCC
>CALLQJ010000143.1 GCA_938014865.1 uncultured Fastidiosipila sp. | reverse complement strand
CGGGCTGTATTTTTCTTCGTCGGTCAATGTCACTGAAGAAAGCAAATCATTCGGATTCATTACCCTGACCTGTGCGGAACTGCTGCGTGCTTTCTCGAATCGTTCGGAGCACTACAGCGTGTTCAAGCAGGGCTTTTTCAGCAACAGCACGATGAACAAGTCCATCCTGCTTTCGCTGGGCCTGACGCTCATCGTGGTTTACGTCCCCTTCCTGAATCCGATTTTCGATACGATTCCGCTGGGAGGGAAGGACTGGCTGGTGGTCGGCGGCTTCTCGCTCCTGCCTTTTGTGGTCGGTGAACTGTTTAAATACATTTATCACAGCAAGATCATGAAACGCCATAACGGCAAGCAGAAGGTCACTGGCTAACGAAAGCCGGATCGCTTTGCGATCGCTTTAAAATTCCGGGATCCCCGGAAAAAGCAGCACCTCCGTTTAAAAGACGGGGGTGCATTTTTTATGCAGAAAAAGCCCCGCTCCGCTATAGTAAAGTAAGAAAGCACTTAAGGAGAAGGGCCATGGAAAGACTATTTAAAACGCATCAGATCAGAAGACAGGACTGCCTGGACGGTGTCTGGGACTTTACAACGTTAAGCGGGAACAAAAGCCCTGCGGGGCGTCTGCCGGACGCCTATGAGTACCGTATGGCGGTGCCGGCATGCTGGGAGATGAGCCTGCCTTATGCAGCCTACCGCGGCCTTGCGGCGTATCGGAAAACCTTTCAGACCAAGCAGGAGGAAAATCTGCGCTTTCTCTTCAAGGGGGTCAGCCACACGGCGGAGGTATTTCTCGACGGAGAAAAACTCGGACGGCACTACAATGCGTATACGGGCTTTGATTTTATAAAGCCGAAGGTGCCGGCGGGGGAGCACGTGCTGGAAGTCCTGGTTGATAATCGCTTCAGCGGCGCCTCGAAACTGCATGTGCCGAAGGATTATTACAGCTACGGCGGAATTACGCGCAGTGTCTTCCTGGAAAACGTGCCGGACGTCTTTATCCGCCGGGCGGAACTTGAGCCTTTTTTTGAAAACAATGTCCCGAAGGCACGCATTCGCCTGTTCCTTCAAAACCTTTCCGATGCGGCCAAATCCGTAAGGCTTAGGATCAAGGGGGCCGGCCGGGAAGAGACTTTGGAAGGCGAAGCAGCGGCGGGCGGGGAGAGCGTGCTGCGCACGACTCTGGATTTTGGAGCCCGGAAGCGCCGAATCTTTACCTTCTCGCCTTCACCTTGGCCTATGACGGCGCCGTCCGGGATGACCGGATCGAACGCATCGGCTTTCGGGAAGTGAGGGCCGAAAACGGAAGGATCTGCCTCAACGGCGAGCCCGTCTTTCTCAAGGGCCTGAACCGCCACGAAGACCACGGCAGCACGGGCTGTGCCCTGCCGCTTGCGCTGATGGAGGCGGACATCAAGATGATCAAGGCGCTCGGGGCGAACGCGGTCCGAACCTCCCATTATCCGAACGATGCGCTTTTCCTCGATCTCTGCGATGAAAACGGCATCCTGGTCTGGGAAGAAAGCCATGCGCGGGGCTTTTCTCCGGAGGTGACGAAAGACCCGCTCTTTCTCGAACAGTCGCTCGAGGTCACCCGGGAGATGCTGGAAGAACACTATAATCATCCCTCGATCATTATCTGGGGCTGCCTCAACGAATGTGCCTCGGACGATCCCGGGGCCGTGCCGGTTTACGAGAAACACATGGAAGTGATCGGCCGCGACCCGAGCCGGCTCAAAACCTACGCCAGCCACAAGGGCAAAGACGACCTCTGCCTTCAGCTGGAGGATATTTGTTCGTTTAATATTTACCCGGGCTGGTACCTTGAGCGCTCGGCCGAGTCCTGCCTGGAGGAGCTGCGGGAAAAAATGGAAAAAGAAGGGGTCAGTGACAAGCCGATGCTCATCAGCGAGTACGGGGCGGGGGCGATTTATAATTTCCGCGATGTCATGAAGGTCAAATGGAGCGAGGACTATCAAAGTGAGCTCCTCGAAAAAATCACCCGCTTTTTCCTGCAGGACGAACGCCTTGCCGGTTTTTTCATCTGGCAGTTCTGTGACGTGAGGGTCAGCGGGGAGAATCCGCCGAACTGGCCGATGACGCGTCCTAAGAGCCGCAACAACAAGGGGATCGTCGACGAATACCGCCGCCCGAAGCTCGCATATTATACCCTGCAGAAGCTTTTCCGGGCACTTTAGAGTTTGCTCTGAAAGACGTTCTGTGGTATAGTCCTATCGTTAATCGATTCAATTTTATGGAGTGTGTTTTATGCGTGCCTTGATTATTACATTAAGTGTCATCGATATATTAGTTTGTATAGCCATTGTCCTCCTGGTGCTTTTCCAGGATTCCAACGATCAGGGAATGGGGACGCTGGCCGGAGCTTCGAATGATTCTTTTTACAGCAGCAATAAGGGCAGAACCAAAGAAGTCCTGATGCGCAAGCTGACCATCATTTTAGGCATTGCCTTTGCCGTGCTGACGATTGTCATCGGCCGTTTGTTAGGCTAAGTTTAAAAAGACTGTAAATGTATCTTGAAGTCCGACCGCAGCTGTCGGACTTTTTTTATAATAGAAGCAGAAGCGCTCGGGCCCGGCGGAAGCAAAAGACGGACGGCAAAGCGTTCGCTTTTGCTGACAGGAGCCGGCAGAACACAGAGAAAGGAAGAACATGTCTGAATTTATAGGCATATTACAAGCCGAAGGACGCGGCGGACTCGTCCGCCCCCAAGGGCATAAGGATATGGATGATATTCATATTGCCGCAGCCGATATCAAGGGAGCCCCCTACGGGATGCTCGTGGCCGTTGAACTGATCAGCGAAGCGGATGCCGGCATTGTCCGCGGAACGATAAAAGAAGTATTAGGGGATCCGGGCCGTCCGGATGTTGCGATGGAAGGCATCATGCGGCAGTACGGCCTCTCGGAAGAATTTCCGGAGGCGGTCCTCGAGGAAGCAA
>CALLQJ010000142.1 GCA_938014865.1 uncultured Fastidiosipila sp. | reverse complement strand
TCACCACCTGGAGTAATGGCAGGACTATGGGGGTGATTTTTATCTTCTGGCGGCCGACGGGACGCTCCGGGCAGGTCCCGAAGCCTGCCGTTCTTTTACGCCGGCCGATTGGGCCGAGGCCGGAGTGATTGCCCGGGGCAGCCGCCGCTTTGAGGCGGCTGCGCTGAGGAAGGCGGGCGCTTCTGCGGACGCGAACTGCGCGCCTGAGCCGCTCCTGACGGCGGAGAATTTAAAACTGAGCCGCGGAGGCCGGACCCTTTTGGAAGGGGCTTCTTTTACCTTGGACAGCGGAAAAATCTATGCCCTGACGGGGCATTCGGGAGCCGGCAAGAGCAGCCTGCTCTTGACCTTGGCAGGTTTCCTGCCTTACGAAGGCCGCCTGACGGGCCCTTGTGCACCGGTGAAGCGGCGGCGCTTCCGAAAAAAATCTGCCGGCGCCTCCTCTTCCCGTCTGCTCTTTCAGAATCCGCAGGATCAATTTGTGGAGGATACGGTAAGAGATGAGCTTTTGTTCACGCTGAAGCGCCGTTTCCCCGGAGATGAGAAAAAACAGAAAGCAGAGGCGGTCCGCCTCCTGAAAGAGCATCGTCTCTGGACCTGGCGGCGCTATGCACCTTTTCAGCTCAGCGAAGGGCAGCAGCGGCGTCTGGCGGTTTTGTGCCTGCTGGCGGAAAACGGCCGGCTTCTGCTCTGTGATGAACCCTTTTATGCCCAGGATCTGAGAAATGAAGCCGCCATCATGCAGGAACTGCAGGACGCGGCATCGGCGCGCGGGGCGGCGGTCCTCTTTACCACACATGATCCTGAATTGGCAAAGGCTTATGCGGATGTGCTGATGAAAATGGAAGGAGAAAGGCTTTATGCAAAGCGCTTGCGATGAGACGGCTTCTTATGAGGAAAAAATAAAGGCTTTTCAGGAGAGCCGGAAGTGGCGGGGCCTGAGTCCTTCGGCTTTTGCTCTGGGACTCCTGCTGGCCACGATTACCCTCGCTTTCCGCTTTGACATAGCCTTCAATCTGATTATTTTTCTCGTAACCCAGGCGGCCTTGCTGCTGCGGAAAAAACGGCCGCGGGCGCGGCTTTACCTCCCGCTCCTGCTGCTGCAGCTTCTGCTGGGCTGCTCCTTGTTTTTTACGGGCTACTATTACCATCGTCCGGAGGGACTCGGTCTTAGTCAATCGTACTGGGAAAACAGCGCTTGGCGGAACGGCCTGCAGCTCGCCTCGCGTGCGCTGGCCTTCGGCGGGCTGGGGATTTTCTTTGCCCTGACCGCGAACGGGACGGCCTTGATTCAGTCCTTTGAGCAGCAGCTGAAACTGCCGCGCACGCTGGCATACGGCGTGCTGGCGGCCTGGTCGATCCTGCCGAAGATGAAGCAGGAATACGGGAAGGTCAGGATGGCGCTGCGGGCCCGGGGACTCGAAGTCTCGCCCTGGTCGCCTAAGGTTTTGAAGCTGATGCTGGTGAAGGCGGTCCGCTGGTCGGATCATCTGGCGATGGCCATGCGCTCGAAAGGGTTTTCCGAGCACGGCGCCGTGACGCACTGGCGGGTTTTCCGCTGGCATTTTTATGATTTTCTCTTTATCTTCGGACTGCCGCTGCTCTTCGCGCTCATCCTCTTTTTACGGAAATAGCCTTTAGTCTTCGGCTTGCCCGGGCTTTTGTCCGGCTTTGCGCCGGGAAAAGGGCCGGTAGACCATAAGCAGGCTCAGCACGGTCAAAAGCAGCAGGCTGAGGATCAGAGGGCTATTGACATCCATGACAAAGGAGCTCATCAGGGTATTCGTGAAGCCGTGGAGCAGCATGCAGCAGAAAACCGAGCGCGTTCTGCGGTAAACGGCGGCGAGCCAGAAGCTCAGGAGCAGTCCGATGAAACAAAAGCCCAAAAAGGGTGTATGCTGCTGAGCGCTGTCTTCGACGAACCAGAGCGGAATATGCCAAAAGCTCCAGAGCAAAGACGTGAGGATGACGGCGGCGGGATAGGGCATGAAATGCTCGAGGCCGGGCTGGAGAATGCCGCGCCAGCCGCCCTCTTCATTGCCTCCGCCGATCAGGGTCGTCATGAGCATAATACCAGGCAGGACAAAGCCGGGAATTTCCGGATTGATTTCGAGTGTCGCCGCAAAAACCAAGGCCGGCAGAAGGATGAAGACAAGAAGATATTTGAAATCTTTGAGCCTGCAGGAAAAGAAGAAACGGAGCACGGATTTGATATTTTTATCCGGCATCACGGCGATGGCGCCGATGGTCGGGCCGAAGCCGCCCAGCATATGAAGGGCTATATAAGGCGCTGTGCCGGGCGCCAGGGTATTTTTGCTGAGAAAGGCCAGAAGCCACCAGGCCGTCAGTGTAATGCCGAATGTAATCAGCAGATAGTTTCTGATCATTTTTTTAAGTGCCGGCGTTTCGATTTTGCCGAGCCTTCCCATGTCCGCTGTCTTCTCCTTATTCTGCATTGTCTTTTCTCCTTCGGGAACGTTTCAGAAATCGTCTTCTGATTTGATTTTACGCAAAAAAAGACGCCCCGTCTCCGAAGCGTCTGATTTTTAATCTTCTTTTAATGTCTTTTAATATTTTGATCCGCGGATCAGCCGTAGATCGGTCCGTAGTGCCTGCAGGCGGCATAGTCAGCTGCCTGTGTGTCTTCGGTGCCGAAGCTGGCCCAGGCGTGCGGACGATAAATCTTATCTTCCGGCACATTGTGCATGGCCACGGGGATACGCAGCATCGAAGCCAGCGTA
>CALLQJ010000141.1 GCA_938014865.1 uncultured Fastidiosipila sp. | reverse complement strand
ACGATTGGACCGCCTGGCTCTACGAGGTCAACGGCACGATGGCCTCGGACGGAATGGGCCAATACGAAGTCAAACCGGGCAATGTCCTGACCTTCTATTTCACGGGTGAAAAGAAAGCCACCGACCTCGTTCGCGTGACGGCGGTCAATAAGAGCACAAAAGATTTCAGCTGGGACGGCGACCTGAACAGCACGGTAGATCTTTCGACGCTCGCCGGAACACATACAGCGAAAGATGTATTGGAAAAATTTGCCGAAGAGCAAGGCAAAAACATTGTATTTACGGATGAGGCCGGCACGGCGCTCGAAAGCTTCAACGGCTTAAGCCGAGGTCTTGTGCTGCCCGACGGACGGGAAAGCTGCTGGGAAGTTTCCTTAAACGGTGAAGCGACGGAAGACGCTTTAAATACGCTCACGATAACGGGCGGCGACAGCCTGGAAATTGCCTTTACGACAACGGGCGAAGCAAGCCATGAAGAGCTCCCGCAGCTTGATGCTTTCTGGCCCTCTTTCCGCGGCAGCGAAAGCAATACCGCCGTACGTCCCTTTGCTGAAAATACCCCGCTTCAAGCGGCTGAAACGGCCCTTTGCTGGAGCCGGCAATTCGGCGATCCGGCGAACTTTAAAGGCATGCCCGGACAGCCGATCGTTGTGGAAGACAAGGTTTATATCATTCACGGCAATACTCTGGAAGCCTTGAGCACTGCCGACGGCAGCACGCTCCGTCAAGTCGCCCTGCCCGGCAATCAAAGCTATGCCTCAACTTCGGCCTATTATGCCGACGGGATGATTTTCGTAAGCTTAGCCGGGGAATCCGCGGCCGCTTACCGGGCGGATACACTGGAACTGCTCTGGTCACTGCCCGCGAAAGGAAAAGCTCAGCCGCAGGCGCCTCTGGCCTATGACTCGGAAAAACGCATTCTTTTCGCCGGATACTATAATGACGGCGTGAAGACCGCCCTTAAAGCGCTGGACGCAGATACGGGCAGGCTGCTCTGGTCTGACGTAATTGAAGACGGCTATTATTGGGCCGGCGGCGTTGTGAGCGGTCCTTACTTTATCCACGGCAATGAAAAAGGCGAAGTCATTGTCCGCGACAAAGCAAGCGGCAAGATCACGGATACCTACACCCTTTCCGGCCCCGTGCGCACATCCGTCGTTAAGGACGGCGGGGATTTCTACACCGCTGACAACACGGGAAATATACTGCGTTTCCGGATAACGGAAGCCGGTAAAATCAAAGATACCCTGCTTCGCAGCATCGGGGCTCCTGTCACGGCAAACCTTCTGCCCTATAAGGAAAGTCTTTATGCCGCAAGCGCCGGCAAGCTCGTCATCATGAATACAAGTGATCTCTCCGTCAGACGGACGATCAGCGTCCCGGGCTATGTCCAGGGCTCCCCGCTCCTGCTTTACGGCGAAGGCGGCGAACGTAAAATTTATCTGACCGTCAATGCCGAACCCGGTGCCCTTTACATGTTCAATGATGCATCCGGGGATACGGAAGACGGGGAAGTCAGCTTGCTTTATGAACCGCCTTCCGAGGCGCAAAACTACTGTATTGCCTCGCCGATTCTCCTGCCCGGCGGCAAAATCTTATACCGCAACGACTCCGGGAATTACTTTGCCCTCTGCCGCAAAGCGGAAACGGAACCGAGTGAGACAACAGAAACAAGCGAAAGCCCGGAAGAGACAACAAGTGCTTCTGAAGAAGCGACCGACGCGTCCGGGAGCAGCACAAGCGTGACAGAAAAAGAAGAAACGACGCCGGCTTCCGAATCCTCCGGCGCTGCGAAAACAACGAAGGAAAAAGCACCCGCAAAGACCGGTGAAGGCGGCAATCAATGGCTGATCGCCGTCATTCTGCTGGCCGTCGCCGTCGTCTTAATCATCATCGTGATTGTCCTGCGCAAGAAATCGGAAAACGGAAAGCCGCAGGATCCGGACGATGAAGAGAAGAAATAAAACGATTTTAAGATGCGTGAACACTTTGCCGACTTACATCCGGCGCTGCAGATTGCCGTTTATGTCTGGCTGCTGGCTTCGACTTTATTTTTAAAACATCCGGCATCCTTGCTGTTCATGTACCTTGCGGCCCTCCTTGCTCTGCGCCCGATCCGGCGCAGAGGGCTCAGGGAGGGCCTTAAAACTGTTTTTCTGCCCTTCTTTTTCGCCTTGCCCACCGCTCTTTTCAATGCCCTGCTCCGGCACTACGGCATGTACGTGCTGTTCACCCTGCCTTGGAACAAGCCCTTTACTTTAGAAGCGCTCATAGACGGCCTGCAGGCCGGTTTCCGTCTGGGCCTGGCTTTTTTGTGGTTTTCCCATCTTTACCTTTACCTGGAAACGGACCGGCTTTTGTTTTTGTTCTCCCGTTTTCCTTCCTTTGCCCTGCTTCTGACCTTGGTGCTGCGCTATCTTCCGCGTTTTCACAAGGAAGCAAAAGCCCTCTCGGCCTGTCAAAAGCTGCGCTATGCCGATACGGAGGCGACGTTTAAGCAAAAGCTTGCCGTGCAGTCGGAACTGATGGGAGGGCTCAGTGCCTGGGGGCTCGAAAGCAGCATCCGCACGGCGGATGCCATGCTGGCCCGGGGCCTCGGACTGCCGGTCAAAAGCTCCCGCTACCGCCGCTACCGCTGGCATTTAGAAGACAGCATTGTCCTGATTCTTTTCATCCTTCCGGCGGCCGCCACCCTCTTCCTGCTCGGCGCCTCTTATCTTGAGGCCTCTTTTTATCCGTTCTGCTATTTGCCCGCCTGGACGGCAGGTGATATTCTGGCCTTCAGCCTGAGCGGCTTTTTGTCCGCTCTGCCGTTCATCATTGATCTCGGAGGGAGTATCCGATGGAGCTTATCCAAGCGAAGCAGCTGAGCTTTGCCTATCCGGAGTCGGAGCTGCTCTGGAAAGACCTCAGCTTCTCACTTAAAAAAGGCAGTGTGAATTTGCTGCTCGGCCCGGCCGGCGCCGGCAAAAGCACGCTGCTGCGCCATTTTATCCCCAAGCTGACGCCTTTCGGACGGCGCGGGGGAGAAATTCTTTATGCCGGAAAGCCTCTGGCCGCCTTATCTCCCCTTGAGCAGGCCGAAAAAATCGCCTTTGTCATGCAGGATCCGGAAGATCAGATTGTCTGTGACAGCGTCTGGCACGAACTGGCCTTTGCCCCGGAAAACATCGGGCTGGCCGAAGACAAGATGCGGCTTCGCATTGCGGAAACGGCAAACTTTTTCGGCATACAAAGCTGGTTTAAAAAAAGAACCTATGAGCTTTCGGGCGGAGAGAAAAGGGTTCTGAACCTGGCCTCGGTCCTGGTGCTCCGGCCGGAACTTCTGATTTTAGACGAACCTTTAGCCCGCCTGGACCCGATTGCGGCGGCCGACTTTACGGCCCTTTTGCTGCGGGTCAACCGGGAACTGGGCATCACGATTTTATTAAGCGACCACCGGGCCGGGAATCTCCTGGAAGAAGCGTCGCAGATTTTATTTCTGGACCAAGGAAGAATGCATCTTTATAAAGAGGCCGAAAGCTTTGCCCGGGCCCTTTTAAAAGCAGATCATCCTTATGCCCGGGGCCTGCCGGACGCTGCCCTCATTTCCCGGACGCTGAATCCGGAAACGATCGTTTTTAATGTCCGAGATGCCCAAAACATGCTCCGGGACGCTTTCGCTTCTGAAAAGACAAAGGATCTGCCGCATTTTGAAGACCCTCCCCTTAAAGAGGAGCCACCGGCCGTGGAAGTAAGCGATCTCAGCTTCCGTTACGGCGCCCGTGATCCCCTGGTGCTGGACCATCTGAAGATGCACGTGCCGCAGGGCAAAATCAGCTTCATCATGGGCGGCAACGGCTCCGGCAAATCCACGCTGCTGCAGTGCATCGCAGGGCTTTTGACGCCGGAAATGGGGAAAATCCGCTTTCCCGCCGCAGAAGCCGGAAAAAAAGGCCTGCGCTCCAAATTTTTTGACAAAAGCCCGAGAGCAAAAATGGCGCTTTTGCCGCAGAATCCGCGTCTGCTTTTTACCGGCCAGTCGCTCGGCGAAGATTTTTCCTTGTTTTTTGAAAGTCTTTCCCCGGACGATCAGGAGACTTTAAAAAAATCTTACGGAAAAGAGACAGACGAGAAAGGGACAAAACCCTTTACGGCCCGAAATTTTCTGGAGTTTTTCGCTCTGGAGGAAAAATGGGACACGCACCCCGGCGATCTGAGCGGCGGGGAGCTGCAGCGGGCGGGGCTCGCCGCGGTCTTAATGCAGCAGCCCGCGATTCTGCTGCTGGACGAAGCGGGCAAAGCCCTCACGGCGGCGGAAAAGCACGCGCTCGGGACGCTTTTGCAAAAGCTATGAGATCGGAAGAGCGTCGTGTA
>CALLQJ010000140.1 GCA_938014865.1 uncultured Fastidiosipila sp. | reverse complement strand
TTTTTATTTCCGCGCCTTTCTCGGCGGCCGTACTCTTGCAGTTTGCCGTGCCGCACGGCTATTTCTGGCTGCTCTTCGCTTTGCTGACGCCGATGGTCGTCGATGTGGCGGCCTACTACAGCGGCAGTCTCCTGGGGCGCAAAAAAATGCTGCCTCAGATCAGTCCGAATAAATCCTGGGTCGGCTTTTTCGGCGGCATTTTAGCGTCCGTTATATTCTCCGCGGCCTTCTTTATGATCGTCTTCAGCGGCGAGGCGCCGAAACTGCCTTTGAAGACGGCGCTGATCTTCGGCCTCATCGCAGGTCTCCTGCTCGGCGTGATCGCGCAGTTCGGAGACTGGACGGCTTCGTCCGTTAAGCGCTGGTGCGGGATCAAGGATTTCAGCAATCTCCTGCCCGGGCACGGCGGCATCTTAGACCGCTTTGATTCAATTCTGTTCTCGCTTCCGGCGAGCCTGATCTTAGCTTTGGTCTTTTATTTGTTGAAAAGAGGCGCGTAATGCAAAAGAATGTCTGTATATTAGGCTCTACGGGATCGATCGGGCGACAGACTTTGGAGGTCTGCCGCCTCTTAAACTTTCCCGTCAAGGTCCTGGCGGCTCACTCTTCCTGTGCGCTTCTCTTTGAACAAATTAAAAGCTTTCGTCCGGAACTGGCCGTACTGGCCGATGAAGAAAAAGCCTCGGAGCTTAAGAGCCTTTGCCGCGATCTTCCCTTTCCCGTCCGGGTAGAAGGCGGAGAAGAGGCCGTCAGCCGGGCTGCTGCCTATCCTTCGGCGGATATTGTCGTGGCGGCTATGGTCGGCATGGCGGGCCTGAAACCGGTCTTGAGCGGCATTGAAGCCGGCAAGGATATTGCCCTGGCCAATAAGGAAACGCTGGTTGCCGGCGGCAATCTGGTCATGGGGGCCGCCAAAGAGAAGAAGGTCCGGCTCCTGCCGGTGGACAGCGAGCACTCTGCCATCTGGCAGTGTCTGGCCTGCGGGCGGGAAGAGGAGCTTGATACGCTTTATCTGACCTGCTCGGGCGGCCCTTTCCGCGGCCGCAGCAAAGAAGAGCTCCGGGAGGTGACGCGCGAAGAGGCCCTGCAGCATCCGACCTGGAAAATGGGCGGAAAGATCAGCATCGACTCGGCTACGCTCATGAATAAGGGGCTGGAACTGATCGAAGCCTGTCATCTTTTTTCCGTAAATGAGGATCAGGTCGAAATTGTGGTCCATCCGGAAAGCATCATTCATTCCATGGTCGGCTTTCGTGATCATTCGGTGATTGCCCAGCTCGGTTTTCCGGATATGCGCTTGCCTATCCAGCTGGCTTTGACGTATCCTAGACGCTTAGAGTCTTTGGAAAGAAAGTTTGATCCCTTTTCGCCCGCGGCCTCTGCACTGCATTTTTACGAAGCGGATACAGAAAGTTTTCCGGCCATAAATCTGGCACGTACGGCTCAGCGCGAAGGGAAAAATTTGCCTATCATATTAAATGCGGCCAATGAAGTCTGTGTCGGGGCTTTTTTGGACGATAAGCTTAAATTTCTTCAGATTACGGAAATTACGGCCCGTACGATGGAGAAATTAAGCGGACTTGCGGAAGATTACACAAAATCCCTTGAGGCGATTTTGTATTTGGATAAAAAGGCCAGGGAACAGGCCGGGGAGTTTTGCCGCCTATGCAGCAATTAATCGGAATCATCACTGCGTTGATCATATTAAGCCTGATGCTCTTTCTGCACGAGTTAGGCCACTTTATTGCCGGACGGAAGCTGGGCTTTAGGGTCGAAGAATTCAGTATTTTTATGGGCCCGCGGCTCCTGTCTTGGGAAAAAAACGGGGTCCGCTACTCGCTGAAGGCGCTGCCGATCGGGGCCTCCGTTCAGTTTGCCGGTGAATATCCGGACGAAGAAGAAGACTACAAAATGAAGCCGGGGGATTTTTATGCGCAGCCAGTATGGGCGCGTTTTATCACCCTGCTTGCGGGCCCGTTTATGAATGTACTTACGGCTTTTCTTATTTTTGTAATTATCTTTGCCTCGCTCGGTTTTGCGACTACCAAAGTGGCAGAACTTGAGGAGGGCTCTTTGGCGGAGCAGGCGGATCTTCGCCCCGGCGAAAAAATTGTCAGGATGAACGGCAGCAAGATCAAATGCGATTTTGATCTGCAGATCGCCCTGATGAGCCGGGACGCCTTCCGGAGAAACGAAAGACTATGAAATTCCGGCCGCGACCGAGCAGGCCTGGCAATTAGGCGTTGTCTTCAACCTGGCCGAGGAGCACCCGAGTGTGGAGTCGGTGGACAGCGAGATCAACCCGGCTGCTTCTGCCTTGGTCCTGGGCGATCAGATTTTGGAAGTGGAAGGGGAAGAGGCCTTAAGCAGCAATGCCGTAACGCTTATCCGAAAATATATCGGCCCCGAGCCCTTAAAGCTGACCGTACTGCGCGGCGCTGAGAAGCTGCAGCTGGAAGTGCCGACGGTTTCTTATGAACGGCAGGTTCCTCTGGGCATTTATCTGAAAGAAAATGAATCGCCTCTTGAAGCGATTCCTTATACTTTTTCTTTTATAGGATCTTATGTGCGCGGAACCGGGAAAATCCTCGGGCAGGTTTTCCGCGGCAGGGTAAAAGCTTCCGAGTCCTTTACGGGGCCGGTCGGCATCGTCAATATGTTCTCGGGTGTGGTCACCTCAGAATTCAACGCTGCCGTGAAAGCAGAGCAGATTTTCCGTCTTTTTGCGGTTATCTCTCTGGCGCTCGGCATTACGAACCTGCTGCCGATTCCTCCGCTTGACGGCGGTCAGATCATACTCTTGATTCTTGAAAAAATCCGCGGAAAAAGACTAAGTCTCAAAGCGCAGAGCGTTGTGACCCTCATCGGTGTCATTTTCGTACTGGCGCTCGGCGCCATGGCCCTGGGCTTTGACATAAAAAGGCTTCTGAAGTGATGACGGACTCAGAAAGACAAAAACAAAAAAGGACGCTGCCGGCGTTCTTGCATGCTTTGGGATGGGATCCTGAAAGTGTCCGCCGCGAGACGGAGCTTTTGACGGCTTTAAAAAGCTGGCGCCATGAAATTCTTTCCCTCACCGTGGAAGGGCAGGACCGCCTCAAACTGGATATCAAGACCCGGGAGATTGTTCCGGGAAAAGTCTTAAGCTTTGCCGAAGGCGAAATCTGCCGCTGCCTCGGCCTCGGGCACTGTGCCTTCTACCTGCATTATCCGGAAGACTTTGTCATTGAGGATAATATGCTCTGCGGCTTTTTGCCCTGGGCAGCCGAAACGCTGGCCGATACGGAGCTGGCGATTTTCCGGGCTTTTCTGCCGCAGCTGCGCTGCCGCTCGGACGAGAAGAGCATAAGCATCAATATCCCGCCCGCCCAAAGGAAGATCTTCAGCCGGGATAATATAAAACTTCTGGAAAAGTTTTACGAAGATCGCCTGGGCTTTGAGGTCACCATCGAGATCTGCAATGGAAAAAAAGATTCGGACCGGGGGGCTTTTCTGCGCCGGAGAGAAGAGAATTTCTGCGATATGGAAGCGGCTGCCGCCCGCTTTATTCCGGATCCTGATGAGGCACCGCAGCGCGTCCTGAATGAGCATGGGGAACCGGAAGTGCTCGGGACGCCGCGGACGGGACATTCCCGCAAAACGAAAAAACGCCGGGGCAAAAGCTTTTACCGGCAAAAACAGCCGGACGGCCTGATCTGGGGACGCATGGACAATCGCCTGGAGCTGACGGATATGAAGCTTTTGGATGCCGAATCGGGTCTGGTCAGTGTCTACGGCGCCGTTGCCAATTATGAGTCACGCCTGGTCAGCAATAATACCTGCTGTCTGGTGAAATTTGCGCTCTACGGCATCAAGGGCGCCATCTCCTGCTTTATGTTTTTGCGACATCCGGAAGAAGAGCCGCAGCTCAGGGCCGAAATCCCCAACGGCACCTACGTGCGGGCGGACCTTGAAGTGTCTTATGACGGCCGTTTCAATAAAGATCTGCAGGGCAAAGTCAAGGGGCTCTGCCGGGCCGAAGCTCCGCCGAAACGCCGCGATCTTTACCCGGAAAAACGCGTGGAACTGCATCTTCATACCAATATGAGCGCAAAAGACGGGCACAGCCGGCCGGCGGATCTGGTAAAACTGGCCGATTCTTTCGGCATGCCGGCCGTGGCGATCACCGATCACGGGGTGGTGCAGGCCTTCCCCGAAGCCTGCGATGCCTTGGATGAGATCCGCGCCGAAGGCAGCAAGATGAAGCTGATCTACGGCTGCGAAATCTATCTGATGGAGGACGGGGACGCCTTTTCCTATGGTTTTGATGATCTGGCGATCGGGGAGACTTATGTCGCTTTGGATCTGGAAACGACGGGG
>CALLQJ010000139.1 GCA_938014865.1 uncultured Fastidiosipila sp. | reverse complement strand
GGTTTCCGCCACCACGAGCGCGACACTGTCGCCGATGAATTTTGTCTCTTCGCCGACGGCGATCATGCCGGGCCAGTCCTTGGCCAGGTGGCCGATGTAGCGTTTTCCGGGAATATCTTCCGCCGTCAGGATGCGCACCACGCCGTCCATCTTTTCGGCCTTCTCCGTATTAATAGACAAGACCTTCGCCCGGGCATAGGGCGTAAAGACATTGCGGCAGTGCAGCATGCCGGGCAGATAGTAGTCGTCCGCGTATTTGGCCGTGCCCAAAGTTTTCGGGATCGCATCGACCCGGAAGACTTCCTCGCCCACCTTGCTGACCATGTTATAAGGCGGCACTTCTTTATCTTCGCGTAAATACTCCGCGGCCAAAAGAATTCCGTCTTCAATTTTCTGATAGCCCGTGCAGCGGCAGATATTAAAGCGGATGGCCTTCTTGACCTCCTCGCGCGTCGGCGAGAGGTTCTTATCTAATAGGGCTTTTGCCGACATCACAATGCCGGGGATGCAGTAGCCGCATTGCACCGATCCTGCCTTGGAAAAGGCGTAGCCGAAGACATCTTTTTCCCGATCCGAGAGCCCTTCCGCCGTAAGGACGGATTTGCCGTCCACCCGGGACAGTTTCTGCACGCAGGCGCGCATGGCCCGCCCGTCGATCAAAACCGTACAGGTGCCGCAGGCCCCCTCGCCGCAGCCGTTCTTAACGGAGATCAGTCCCAGATCGTCACGCAGGACATTGATCAGCCGGCGGTCTTCTTGAAATTCATAGTCTTTTCCGTTGATTTTTACTTGATACATCTCAACACACTCCTGTTCTTTTCCGCTCATGCCTGCTCGCTCTTCTCAGCTGCCGATGCCTCCGCTTTTTTTCTCGCGTCCCGGCAGGACTAAATTCAAAATAATCGAGACCAAGGCAGCGATCAGGACGGGGCTGGTGCCGAATACCGACTGAAAGCCTTCGGGGAACCCCTGAAAAGCATCAGGGAAATAACTCAGCCCGATCGCCAGCGCCACCGCCAGGCCCGCAATGGAAGTATTCCGCTTCGTTAAACCCGCCGTATTGGCCAGGATCCCGATGCCCGTCATGGCAATCGAGGCAAAGACCGTAACGGTCGCGCCGCCTAAGACCGCCGACGGAATCGTCAGAAAGACCGCAGCGGCCTTCGGCACCAAAGAGGTCAAAAGGACAATCGCCCCCGCCGTGATAAAGACGGGTTTAGCGGTCACGCCGGAATTTACGACAATGCCGACATTCTGGCCCGCGGCCGCACTCGGCGCACCGCCCGTCAGGGCACCGACCAGACTCGCAATTGAGTTGCCGATGATGCCGCCCGTA
>CALLQJ010000138.1 GCA_938014865.1 uncultured Fastidiosipila sp. | reverse complement strand
GCCTCAATATGCGGTTCGAGACCCTTGCCTTCAATCAAATCGCCCTTGGGCAGGAAATAATCAAAGGTCGTAATGGTGACGGCCGAACCGTCCGAAAGCGGCCAGGTATTCATCCCCGAGCCTTTGCCGTAAGTCTTTTCACCGATTAAAACCGCCCGTTCATAATCCCTGAGGCAGCCGCTGAAAAGCTCCGCCGCCGAGGCGGTCCCGCCGTCGACCAAGATGGCAAAGGGCATATCTTCCGGTACCAGGGTACCGTCCTCGGACTTCCAGACGCTCTTCATCACTTCGCCGTCACGGCGTCCTCGAATCGTTGCAATGACGCCTTCCGGCAGCAGCATGTCGACACATTTAATCAGGGAATCCGCACTGCCGCCCGGGTTGCCGCGCATATCAAAGACAATGCGCTGTGCCCCTTCTTCTTTAAGATGCATCAGGCCTGCTTCAAACTGCTCCGGCAGATTATCGGAAAAATCGCTGACATAAAGATAGCCGGTTAAAGGATCCAGCATGCGGGTTTCGACATGCTCGACAACAACATTGCCGCGCACGACCGCCACGTCCTTCGCTTCCCCGTCGCGGGAAATCGTCAGGGTGACCGTGCTGCCGTCTTCCCCTTTGACATCGGCAGCCAGCTGTCCCGCCGTCTGGTATTCGGCACTGTCCTTGCCGTTCACGGCGAGGATAAAATCACCGGCCAGAAGGCCCGCGCGCTCCGCCGGGCCGTCTTTTACGATCGCCACTACTTCAAAGCGGCCGTCATCATGCCGTCTTACCGTTGCCCCGATGCCGGAGTAATTCCCGCTCATCGAGTCCGTAAAGCTCTGATACTCCTCCGGGTCCAGGTAGTAGGTGTACTTGCTTTCCATGGAATCAACTACACCCTTGGTCATGGCTTCCAGAAGTTCGGGCCCTCCCAGCACACGATAATAATTATCGTTCAGCATATTCAGAACACGGCCCAATTTTTCGGCCGCCAGCCGGGTATCGGGATCGTCGGTATGAATGGACAAGCCGAAAGGACCGGTTTCTTCTCCGGCGGCTTCATCGCGCTCCCGGGCAGCCGCTGTGCCGGGCAGTACGCCGTAAGCGGCCAGGCCCCAGGTCATGCCCATGGTTAAAACAAAGGTAATAAGAATACTGAGCAGCACCGGCAGCACCGCGCGCTTCTTTTTCTTCCCGCCCTGCGCCTGATAAGCTGCTTTGTGCCTTGAGGGCCCGTCCGGCTGCTTTCTCTCGGGTCCGCCGCCCGAAGGGCCGCCCGCGCGTCTTTCATAGGAGAGTTCCTCCGGCGGGCGTTCAGATCTTTGCTGCCAGTTGCGGTGCTGATACATCC
>CALLQJ010000137.1 GCA_938014865.1 uncultured Fastidiosipila sp. | reverse complement strand
CGCCTATGATGCCCGGCATTATCTGATTGCCGTCTTCCGGATCGAGGATCCGGCGGAAGCCGAAGCCTTCCTGAACGGGGTGGTCAAGCTGTCGGCACAGGCGGAATTTGAATTTAATTTTGTGGCGGTAAAAACGACGAGCCGGACCATTGCGGTTATTTTCGGCAATAAGGGCGGTTTCACGGCGTCGCAGTTCCGGACCTGGGCCAAGGTTTTCTGCGAAGATCTGGCCGCTGATTTCGCGGGCAAAAGCGCCTTCGGCTGTGTCCTCTCGGGGATCGAAGAAGAGATTACGGCTTTGCGGGAAGCGTACCGGGACTGCCTGGAACTCTTCCGCTACCGCTATCTTTTCCCGTCCGAGGTGATCTCTAGTGAAGAGATTGATAAAAACCTTCCGGCCTATCCGTTTAACGTCAAAAACGAGCGGCATATTATCAATAATCTGCTGGCCGGCAACAGCGAGCGCTGCCTGGCGGTGGCCGATAAAATTTTTGCCGATTTTGCCGGCGGAGAGTATCTGATTAAAGACAGCGAGATCCGGCGTTATCTGACGGTCATGCAGCAGAACATTTCGCTTCGGCTGCAGGCGCTGCCGATCCGCCTCAATATCCCGCCGGAAAATAACTTTGAAGACTGCGCCGATCTGGCGGAGGTCCGCGAGCAGTTTACGGCCTATCTGAAGAAAGCTCTTAAAGAAATCGCCAAAGTGCCGCAGAAGCAAGAAGACAGTCTCAACGCCGATGTGATGCGCTTTATTGAGGATAATTACTGTGATAATGACATCTGCCTGAGTATGATTGCGGACGCTTTTTCCTTGTCTTCCAATCAGATCAGCCGGATTGTGAAGGAAGAATCCAAGCGGAATTTTTCTTCTTATATCACCTACAAGCGCATTCAGAAAAGCAAGGAGCTTCTGGCGGAAGGCGAGATGAACATTAATGATATTTCCGAAGCGGTGGGCTTTTCTTACCCTTATTACTATATCCGCAAGTTTAAAGAATCCGAAGGCGTGACGCCGGGGCAGTACATCAGCCCGGATCCGCAGGAGAAGCAGTAGATCAGGAGTCTTAATAATGGAAGAGGCTTTTATTAAAGCAGCAGAAAAATTTATCGAAGACAACAGAGCCGCGATTTTAAAGGATTTGAAATTGTGGATGGCGATTAAAAGTGTGGCCGGGGAAGCAGAGGAGGGGGCTCCCTACGGCCCCGGTCCTAAAAAGGCACTCGATACCGCCTTGGCCAGGGCCGAAGAGATGGGACTTCGAACGCATAACTGTGAGGGGCACATGGGCTATGCCGAGCTGCCGGGCGAACAGGAAGCGTTTCTGGCGATTAT
>CALLQJ010000136.1 GCA_938014865.1 uncultured Fastidiosipila sp. | reverse complement strand
GCTGGCTGTGGGCAAGCGCGACCATCTCAGCGTTTTCGGCAATGACTACGATACCCATGACGGGACAGGCGTAAGAGATTACATTCACGTAATGGATCTTGCCGCCGGCCATGTCAAGGCACTGGAATACAGCCGCAGCCACAAAGGCAGCCGGGCCGTCAATCTCGGCACCGGAAACGGCTACAGTGTCCTGGATCTGGTCCATGCCTTTGAAGAAGCCAGCGGGGAAGATGTCCCGTATGAAATTGTCGGACGCAGAGCCGGTGATGTCGGCGAGGTTTATGCCGATGCCTCCCTGGCCAAAGAACTCTTCGGCTGGGAAGCGAAGTACGATCTTAAAAAGATGTGCGAGGACAGCTGGCGCTGGCAGAAACAGAATCCGAACGGCTATGAAGACGACAATAAAGCGTCTTAATTATAAAATCTGAGCGTATGCCAGGCAGAAGGATAAGGTTTTGACATGAAGCGCAGAGAACAATCCGATTGGGAAGAACTTCGTGATCCCGAGAGCATTCCGAGCGATATTGAACAGACGCCCGAGGAAGGCCGGCTTCCCGACGGTGCGCCGGCCGATGAAGATTATGTCTGGCGGCGGCCTGACCGGGATTACAGCGGGACGGAAGAAGCCGCAGGATCTTCTTATCGGGAAAAAGCGTCTGCCGAGGCGCCCGAGCAGCAGGTCTTGTCGTCGGAGGAACTCTACCGCAAAGCATCGCGGGCGAAAAACAGGCGCCTGAGCGAGCCTCAGGAGCCGGAGTTTTATGATGCGGCCCGCCGGAGAGGCTCGTTTCTGCGCCTGCTTGTCACCCTTGTCCTCCTGGCGCTTTGTGCCGTTTTGGTCATAGCCGTAAAGTCTCAGCTTGACCTGCGCGAAGATTTAATCCGCCGAAGCGAAGCCTTGGCGGATAGCGAAACGGATCTTTCCGCGGAGGTTTCAGCCGGCGGCGATACGGCGGAATCTGCCGAAGCATCGGAATCCCTGCCGGAGGTGTCGGTGGAAATCATCGGCTCCTGGGCCGATCGCTATACGGAAGTGCCGGAAGAAAGCAGCGTGCCTTCTGCCGAGGAAGAAAACACTGCGGAAGGAGAAGAGGACTGAGAGCCAAAGCGTCCGGGTCCTTTTTGAAATGCCTTCAAAACAGCGGCATTTCAGCCCCTTTCAAGTCTTTATAAAAACTTTATAATCTCCAAGCCCTGCGGCTTTTAAAATCGCGTTTTCGGGCCGGATCACCGGCTTTTGAGCGGGATCGGAGGGGGATCAGCCGAGGGCTTTTCTTATGTCATGATTTGTTCATAGAAGTGTCCAAAATAGTTTGCGGATGACGGGCTTTTTTAATCTTGACTTTGTTTGACTAATACCCTAGTATTGTAGCAGCTGGCACTCGGAGCTTAAGAGTGCTAATTTATTGGAAAGAAATTCGGAGGTTAGATTTATGACCATTAAGCCTTTAGCAGATCGCGTAGTGATTAAGATGGTTGAGAATGAAGAGAAGACAGTCGGCGGCTTGGTTCTGCCGGATTCCGCCAAGGAAAAACCGCAGGTTGCGGAAGTCGTAGCCGTAGGTCCCGGCGGTGTCGTGGACGGCAAGGAAGTAAAAATGGAACTTTCCGTCGGCGATCATGTTTTGATCAGCAAATATGCGGGAACAGAGGTTACGATTGATAAAACAGAATACACAATTCTCCGCCAGTCTGATGTTCTGGCAGTTGTCGAAGACTGAGAGACTCTTGTCGAGTACTGAGCACGAGAATTTGTACAGATAAAATAAGAATTTAAGGAGAGATTATTATGGCAAAAGATCTTTTATACGGTGAAGAAGCTCGCCGCGCTCTTGAGACAGGTGTCAATAAATTAGCGGATACCGTCAAAATAACCTTAGGCCCCAAAGGCAGAAACGTTATTTTGGATAAGTCTTTCGGCGCTCCGGCGGTCACCAACGACGGCGTGACCATCGCCAAGGAAATTGAACTCGAAGACCGTTCCGAAAACATGGGCGCTCAGCTCGTGAAGGAAGTCGCCACCAAGACGCAAGACGTGGCCGGTGACGGTACGACCACTGCGACGATTCTGGCACAGGCGATTATTCGTGAGGGCCTTAAGAATATTGCAGCGGGAGCAAATCCGATTTTCCTGCGCAAAGGCATTCAGCAGGCCGTTGATGCGGCGGTAGATGAGATTGCGAAGATTTCGGCGCCCGTCAGCAGCAGTCAGGATATTGCCCGTGTCGCGTCGATTTCCGCGAACGATGAACTCGTCGGCGAACTGGTTGCGGAAGCAATGGAAAAGGTTTCCGCGGACGGCGTGATTACCGTTGAAGAATCGAACACCATGACGACGGAACTGGAAATCGTCGAAGGCATGCAGTTTGACCGCGGCTATATTTCCGCCTATATGGCGACCGATATGGAAAAAATGGAAGCCGTACTGGATGATCCTTACATTTTGATCACGGACAAGAAGATCAGCAATGTCCAGGAAATTCTGCCGCTGCTTGAAAAAGTCGTGCAGTCCGGCAAGAAGCTTCTGATCATTGCCGAAGATATGGAAGGCGAGGCCCTTTCCACGATCGTTCTGAACAAGCTGCGCGGTACCTTTACCTGTGTAGCGGTTAAGGCCCCCGGCTTCGGCGACCGCCGCAAAGAAATGCTGCAGGATATCGCCGTGCTTACCGGCGGACAGGTGATTACCGAAGAACTCGGTCTGGAACTGAAAGATACAACGCTTGATCAGCTCGGCAGTGCGCGTCAGGTGAAGGTGGAAAAAGAAAACACCATCATTGTGGACGGCGCCGGTGAAAAATCCAAGCTGGAGAGCCGTATTGCTCAGATCAGAACGCAGATCGAGAATACGGATTCTGATTTCGACCGCGAGAAACTGCAGGAGCGTCTGGCTGAA
>CALLQJ010000135.1 GCA_938014865.1 uncultured Fastidiosipila sp. | reverse complement strand
CCGATCCGACTGAGACGGAGCCGATCGAGACCGATCCGACGGAGACGGAACCGACTGAGACGGAACCGACCGAGACAGAGCCGATCGAGACCGATCCGACTGAGACGGAGCCGAGCGAGACGGATAAAGTGAAGGCTGAGCCTCAAGATCTCACGATCGAAGCCGGACAGCCCATAGATCCTGAATCTGCGATCAGCAATCTCAGCGAGCTCCCTGAGGGCACACGCGTTGAGCTGAAAGGCCAGATGCCGGATACATCCGCAGCCGGAACTTATGAACTCGAATTGCTCGTGACATATCCTGACGGCAGAACGGAAGTACTCCGTGTGAACGTAACGGTCAAGGCCGGCAGCGATGCTCCGAGTCAGAGCGTGACAAGTACGGAGAAGACGGAAGACGTTTCGAAGACGGGTGAAAGATCACACGCACTGCCTCTGCTCACATTGGGCATGCTTACCGCAGCAGCTGTGATCGTAAGAATCATCCTCAAGCGAAAAGAACGTGAAGACCTGATCTGAAGCAAAAGAGCTTAGGATCCGTAAGAGAAGGCCCGGCTTTAAAAACAGCCGGGCTTTTTCATGGGCAAAAGCTTTTAGAAGTACTGCTTAATTTCCCGGGAAAAGCCCGTTTTTTTCAGCTTTTACAAATTATTTAAGAAGATCGGGCTTTTTCTTGTGATTTTGTAACATATGAATCAGAACAAATTTATTTTTAGTATTATACTGGAATCAGTCTAAGTTAAGAACGAGTCCTGAAGGGCTCAAAGGTTCGGAAGAATCCGGACCGAAGATTAAATAGAATACACACATAAAATTTAAGGAGGAACCACTTAAATGGAAGAACAGAAAGATGTACTTGAAGAACAGGTCCAGATGCCGTTAATCGGCGACAAGGCTCCTCATTTTACGGAGATGACCACACAGGGTGAAATTAATTTCCCCGAAGATTACAAAGGAAAATGGGTTATTCTCTTCTCGCATCCGGCAGACTTTACGCCTGTATGCTCGACAGAGTTTATGACCTTTGCCTCCATGGCAGATGAGTTTAAAGAAATGAATACCGAATTGGTCGGCTTGTCCGTTGACGCGCTGCACTCGCACATTGCCTGGCTGCGTGACCTCGAGACCAAGACCTGGGACGGCATTGAAGAGCCTGAGATCAATTTCCCGCTTATCGTCGATATCAACAAAGACGTGTCGAGAAAATACGGCATGATTCATACGGAAGACTCCACCTCTACGGTGCGTGCGGTCTTCATCATTGACGACAAGGGTATTATCAGAACGATCCTTTACTATCCCGCATCGACCGGCCGTAACATGCAGGAGATCAAGAGGGTAGTCACGGCGCTCCAGAAGGCGGATAAAGAAGATATTGCTACGCCTGCGAACTGGCAGCCCGGTGAACCTGTTATCGTTCCGCCCCCGCAGACTGCGCCTGATGCAAAAGAGCGTGTGAAGATGGAAGGCGACGACATCAATCAGTTAGCCTGGTATCTCACTTTCAGAGATGACAAGTAAGACTAAAAGATAAGTCAAAAAAAGAAGCGGTACCTTCGGGTGCCGTTTCTTTTTGCCTGAACGTTTGGATGAGTGAGGCGGAGGGATGAAGATGCGCTTTCGTTTATCGGCATCTTGCTCTTTGTTCTGCTATGTGTTTTGATTTTTCCTTTTCTTCCTATAGGCAGAAGGAGATAGGCCCATATGCTTTTTAAAACTTGTAGAAAAATAATATTGATTTGCGTATCCGCATTTATCACTAATTTCCTTTAGAGGTAAATTTGAACCTTCTAAAAACAAACATGCATTTTCTATTCGATTGGAAGCAATTGTATCGCTGATACTTAGCCCTCTGTTATTTTTGTATAAAGCACTTAAATATGTCGGGCTGACATTAACATGTTCAGCTATATCATTCAAAGACAGATTATTATCTGAATATTCTTCTTTGATATATCTCTCGACAGAATTACAGAGTTTATCATGATAGGTATTTAATGAAATATCTAATTTATTATGTACACTTAGGCATATTTCTCTGAGCCAAGCAAAAAATTGGTCACCTGTCTTAAATGTATCAAGCTTGGTGTAAGTATCTTTTATTTGCTCCTCAATATCCTGTGTATCAATGTTTAGTTCATATAGAAATTTTAATATTTTCCCAAGTAGGGTATAAATATGAAAAAATATGAGGCTCTTGGAACTATACTTATTTATAAGTTCATGAGAATAATTTTTGAGCCATTTTAGATC
>CALLQJ010000134.1 GCA_938014865.1 uncultured Fastidiosipila sp. | reverse complement strand
GTCTGCTCCGGCAGCCGTCACCGCTTTGGCCAGATTCACCCCGTGAGCCGTGTCGTTCGAGCCCATGCCGGCAATGATCGGCACACGTCCCGAAGCCGTCTGCACGGCGGTGCGGACCACGGCCACATGCTCTTCGTCGGGCAGGGCAGAAGCTTCACCGGTGGTTCCGCAGATCACCAGGGCATCAATGCCGGCTTTGATCTGCTGTTCCACCAGTTCTTCGAGCCGGCGGTAGTCTACGCCGCCGTCCTCTTTAAACGGTGTGACCAAGGCGGTGGCACTTCCTTCAAAAATAATATCCTGTTCCATCGTTTCCCCCTTACAGGGCCGCAGCTTCAAGGCTCGGCATTTTTTCTTTTTTTACAGAATCCTCTCAAACAAAAGCCCGTAATTCTCCGTTTAAGAGCGAAAATATAATTAAGATTATCTTAGGCTTGTTGCGAAAGCCGGTCAATCCGTTATAATCTTTGCGTATGAAAAAGAGTGATTTTTATTATGATTTACCTGAATATCTGATTGCTCAGCATCCTGCGGCCGAACGCGACGCCGCAAGACTGATGTATGTGCCGGCCGGAAATGCCCCGACCCGGGACATGCATTTCCGCGATCTGCCCGAGCTGCTGAATAACGATGACCTATTGGTTTTAAATGATACCCGGGTCATTCCGGCGCGTCTGATCGGCAGCAAAGAAGGCATGCAGAAGCCGGTGGAATTTCTTTTGCTCCGCCGTGAAACGCTTACGGACTGGCAGGTGATTGTAAGGCCGGGCCGGAAACTCCGGCAAGGCGCCAAGGTCAGCTTCCTGCCGGGACGGCTCAGCGCCGAGGTATTGGAAGTGCTGCCGGACGGCAACCGGCGCGTGCGTTTTTATTTTTCGGGAAGCTTCGAAGCGCTGCTTGACGAAGCAGGGCAGATGCCGCTTCCGCCTTATATTCATGAAAAACTGGAAGACCCCGAACAATATCAGACGGTTTATTCGGTCCATAAAGGATCGGCGGCAGCGCCGACAGCGGGGCTGCATTTTACGCCCGAACTGCTGGAGAAGATAAAAGCCTCCGGCACGGATATTGCCTATATTACCTTACATGTCGGGCTGGGCACTTTCCGCCCGGTAAAAACAGAAAATATTCTCGATCACCACATGCACAGCGAGTATTTTATACTGAATGAGGAGGCAGCGGAGAAAATCAATGCCTGCCGTGCACGGGGAGG
>CALLQJ010000133.1 GCA_938014865.1 uncultured Fastidiosipila sp. | reverse complement strand
CTGGCCGATAAAATTATTCCGGTCATCAATGAAAACGACAGCGTTTCGGTAAAGGAGATCCTCTACGGCGATAACGACGGGCTTTCGGCCTTGGTGGCGAAGCTGGTGGAGGCGGATGCGCTGCTTCTGCTGAGTGATATCGACGGCTTTTACGAAAAAGACCCGCGCCTGGACTGCGAGGCCCGGCTGATTGAGCGGGTGAATATTGCGGATCCTGAGGTCGATGAGGCGGTGACGGGTCCCGGCAGTCAGCGGGGGACCGGCGGGATGCGGACGAAACTCGAGGCGGCCCGGCTGGCGGTTCCGGCGGGCATCCGAACCTTTCTTTTGAACGGTGAAAATCCGGATATTTTATACGATGTATTAGACGGCGGCGCGCGCGGCAGTGAATTTATAAAGGAGCAGATATGATCGAGGTAAAGGAGCAGGCAAAACGGGGAAAAGAGGCGTGGCAGCTTTGCAAGGCGGAGGCTTCCGTGAGAAATCAGGTGCTTCTCCGGGCGGCGGAGCAGATCGATGAGCAGCGGGAAGCGATCAAAGAAGCAAATGCAAAAGATTTAACAAAAGCCCGGCAAAGCGGTCTTTCCGCGGCTATGCAGGATCGTCTGAAGCTTACGGAGCGGCGGATTGACGGCATGATTTCCGGCCTGCGTGAAGTGGCAGAGGCAGAGGATCCTTCGGGAAAGATTTTATGGACCCGGGAACTTCCGAACGGCCTGCGTCTGCAGCGGGTGACGGTGCCGCTCGGCCTCATCGGCATTATTTATGAAGCCCGGCCGAATGTCACCGTGGAAGCGTCTTCCCTGATTTTCAAAGCCGGCAATGCGGTCCTGCTGCGCGGCGGATCGGCAGCCCGGGAGAGCAATCTCATATTGACTTCCTGTCTTCAGGATGCGCTGGAAGCTGAAGGCCTTCCCAAAGAACTGATCCAGCTTTTGGACGATCCGAGCCGCGAGGGCAGCAAGGCGATGATGCACTGTCATGAATGGCTTGATGTTCTGATCCCCCGGGGCGGCAAAGCCTTGATCCGGGAAGTGACGGAGCACGCCACGGTGCCGGTGATCCGGACGGGGGAAGGGAATTGTCACATTTACCTCGACGAAGGAGCGGATCTGAAGCAGGCTCTGGAGATCGTGGTGAATGCCAAGATGCAAAGACCTTCGGTCTGCAATGCCG
>CALLQJ010000132.1 GCA_938014865.1 uncultured Fastidiosipila sp. | reverse complement strand
AGAAGCGGTGAAAGCCTTTGCCGCCCGTCTTCAGGAAGCAAGCGGTCTGCCGGTGCACTTGCGTGATGAACGGCTGACCACGGTATTGGCCCATCGGTATTTGCGCGACAGCACGGTGAAAAAAGAAAATAAACGTGATGTTGTGGACCAGGTGGCCGCGGAGATTATCCTGCAGGATTTTCTCGAGGAACAGCGGCGCCGGGGATAAGACACGGCAAGGAGCAGGAACGTAATATTATGACAGATGATATGAAAGATACAGACTACGGTCTGGAAGATATTTTACCCGACAACATCGAAGACTACAGCATCGTCATGAGCGATGAAGAGACCGGCAAAGACTACACCTTCTATATGGCCGATGATTTTATCATGGACGGGACCGTTTATCTGGTCCTCTTAAACCTTGACGAAGAACCGGAAGCCATTTTTGCCAAAGTCGTCACCTTGGATGACGGTACGGAAGGCTTTGAGACCTTAGACGACGAGGAGTTCGACAAAGCGGCGGCGTTCTACGAGAGGCTGTGTGAAGAAACACAGGCAGAGGACGAAGATGCTGACTATGATTATGATGAGGAGCCGGCGGCGTACGAGGCCGAGGATGAAGAGGATGATTCTGCGGCCGGCGAAAGTTCGCCGTAAGGCCCGGGAGATCAATACTTATGTCGATTTTTTCTTTTGCGGATAAGGAAGGCAGAGGCCGGGCGAAGCCGGCAGCCCCGGAACGGAGGGCGCGCGGGAAAGAAGATGCCCAGGATCTGATGGTCCTGGAAGATATGGATAACGGCAACGAATATTATCTGTATCAGCTCGACAGCTTCCGCCTTTACGGACATACCTATGTCTGCATGGCCAGCTATGAGCCGGAGACCGGCAGTCATACCGAACCGCAGCTGGTCATCATGCGCAAGCTCGATTCCGGCAAGGACGACAATCAGCAGTATTTCGAATCCATCCGTGACAAGAAAGAGCTGGACCGCGTTTTTTCTGCATTTTATACCCGTATGGAAGAAAATCTGAATCTTTGAAGCTTGAACGCAGAAGCCGGCGCATAAGCAAAAGCGGAAGCGGATCTTAAGCGGATCATAAGAAGGAGTGAGTATGGATAAACAGCACAGAGCGGATCAATTTGACCCCGCCTATTTCGGACCGGGCGGACGTGAAGCAAGACGACAACGTCATGCGCTGACGGAAAAAATACTGGCCTACCGGAGACCCGGCTTCGATGCCGCGACAATCTGGAGGCCCGTGCTTTTTTGTTTTATTCATATTTCGGTGATCAGCATCATCCAGACGATCTTCTTGTTTTTCAAATTGTTTGCAGCCGGCATGGGCGGAAGCTTTATGGATCAGTTGCAGGACGGCTTGAGTGCGGCGGATCTGATGGCGCTCCTCAATACGGACTTTGCGAAGATGGCCATCATATATTCCGTTTTCCATATCCTCATTTATGTTCTGGCGCTGCGCAAGCGGGAAAGTCTGGAAAAATATTATGTCTTAAAAGAAAAGACTGCGCCTCTGGACTGGATAAGCGGGATCATCCTGGCCCTCGGCAGTTTGGGTTTTGCCATCGGCTGGATGCTGCTTTTGAATGCCCTGAGCGATAAAGCGGCCTTTGTCGAGAAGATGCTGAACGATTACGAAGCAATTTCCGGCAGTCTGTCTTCAGATTCTCTGCTGCCGAGTATCATCGGCTTTTGCATTTTGGTGCCGATTGCCGAAGAACTGCTCTTCCGCGGGATTGTGATGGCGGAGCTCAGGCGGGTCGCGAGGCCTTGGCTTGCGCTGCTGCTGAGCGCGCTTTTGTTTGCGGTTTTTCACATGAATCTGGTGCAGGGCGTCTACGTCTTTGCAGCCGGTCTGGCGCTGGGCTTTGTTTACCTCTGCACGGAAAATATCGTCCTGCCGATTGTCAGATCGGAAGAGC
>CALLQJ010000131.1 GCA_938014865.1 uncultured Fastidiosipila sp. | reverse complement strand
CTGTCGATATCGGCATCCATTTCCACATGCACCGTGGCATAAAGCCTGTGCGGGCCGTAGTCATGGACCATCAGATCGTGCGTGTCGATAACGCCCGGATAAGCGGATATTTTCCGGCGCACTTTGGTGATGTAGTCGCTGTCCGGCGCCTTCCCGAGGATGGGGTCAATGGTATCTTTAATCAGCGAAAAGCCGTTGATAATAACAAATACCGAAACCAGCATGGCCATGTAGCCGTCCAGATTAATCTTCGTATAGTAGGTAAAAAGCGCGCTGAGGAAAACCGCCACGGTGGTCAGCACGTCGTTGCGGCTGTCGGCCGCCGAGGCCAGAAGCGTCTGCGAATTGATCGCCTTGCCGGTCTTGCGGTAAAAAAGCATCATCCAGAGTTTAATTAAAACCGAAAAGAGCATCACGATAAAGGCCGGCAGCGAATAATCCACAGGACCCGGCCGGATTACTTTTTCCAGACCGGATTTGAAGATCTCCACGCCGATCACGGTAATGAAAACCGAAATAAAAAGCCCCGCCAGATATTCATAGCGTCCGTGCCCGTAAGGATGGTCTTCATCCGCCGGCCGGCTCGCCAGCTTAAAGCCGATGAAACTCACGATGCTCGAGGAAAAATCCGAAAGGTTATTAATCGCATCCGCCGTAATGGAAACGGAGTGCGCTATCGTACCGACAATAATCTTGCCTAAAAAGAGCAAGACATTGCAGAGAATACCGACAATACTGGCGACATTGCCGTAGCGGCTTCTTACCTTCGGTTTTTCCGGATGCTCATAATCCGGCACAAATGTTTTAATGATCCAACGCGTCAACGCCTAAACCCTCCCCGCATAATCCGCCTGCAGGCCGCAGGCATATCTTTGTATAATCTTAAATTATAAGGCACGCGGAGAAATTTGTCACCGGACACGCGCCCGAGGCCGGAACCTCAGCTGCCTTCACCGGACGAATCCCCCAGGTCCGCAGCGGCTTTGCTCTCCTGCTGCAGGCCCGCGGCGCGGCGTTTATGCCGGATAAAGCTGCTGAAATGCCGTTCCCGCCCGCCGCAGTGTTTTGTCTTCTTCAGATAACGGTCGGCGCAATACCAAGTCAGCGCATTAGCCGTCAGATACCCGACAATCACCCCGACACGGTAAACCCGAACGGGCAGGATATTCAGAAACGCAATTTCCTCGGGCGGCCGCTGCATAAAGCCGAAATTCGTATCCCAAAGGGCATCCAGAATCCGGGAAATCACCAGGTAGACAAAGGTAATGGCAGAAGAAATCAGCAAGGTCAGCCTGTCAAAGAGCACTTTGCGGTCCATCACCCGCAAAAGCCCGAACAAAATGATCACGGTATGCCCGACATAATAATCCGTGCGGGTAATATGCGGCGCCAGATAAACGCCCGGCGACGAAAAGCCGATGGCCAGAATACCGCCGTAGATGCCGGCAAAAGCCGCCCAGTTCAAAAGCTCCCTCTGCCAAAGCTTCTTTTCGCTCATCAAAGGGGCAAAGGCAAAAATCAGCGCCGACAAGGAGCAGCTGTAAAGCGGAAGACGCGCCCCGAAATCATAAAACTTCCGGCTCAGTACATAGCGGGAAATCAAATGCATCCAGACGACGACGGTCAAAATTACACGCACGCTCTTCTTTTTCCGGGGGCTCGATTTCCGGTAATAGCCCAGCACCTGATAAATCAAAAGCGCCGCCGCAATCACCGTCAGCCAATCCGTCCATTCGTTGATCCAAACGTTCGGACGGTCGGGCTCTTCCCGGTAGAGCATTTTAAAAAACTCGATAATCCGCTGCAAGAACGCCTCTCCCCTCTCCAAAGATCCATTATACCCTTCTGATTTTGAAATTTACTTCTTTTTTGGCCAGTAGACCCCTGCCTGGCTGCTTTGCTGTTTCAACGTGGCTTTAGGAGCAGC
>CALLQJ010000130.1 GCA_938014865.1 uncultured Fastidiosipila sp. | reverse complement strand
AAGGCGATGTCTTCAATGCCTTCTTTGAAAAATACGTTGAAGAGAAGCTGATTCAGCCGACCTTCATTTACGATTATCCGATTGAAGTTTCACCTCTTACGAAGAAGAAAAAGGATCGTCCGGAAATCACCGAACGTTTTGAGCTTTTTATCAACGGGCATGAATTTGCGAACGCCTACTCCGAGCTCAATGATCCCTTCGATCAAAGAGAGCGCTTTGAGGCGCAGCTGGCCAGAAGAGAAGCCGGTGATGATGAGGCGAATCTGCTGGATGAAGACTTCTGCCTCTCCCTGGAATACGGCATGCCTCCGACAGGCGGCATGGGCATGGGCATGGACAGACTCTGCATGCTCCTGACCGGAGAAGACAGCATCCGCGATGTGCTTTTGTTCCCGACGATGAAGCCGATTGACCAATGAGTGATCCCGGATTTCAGTGCGTTTGACGGAACTTTAGAGTGAATTACTGCCCCTGCCGAAAAAGCAGGGGTTTTTTGTAAGTTTAAGTATGATCATGAATACGCAGGGTACAATCTATTTACAATAAAAAATGCTATAAAGTAGAAGTACTTACTTGTCCTTTTTATTATTCCATCATTAATTTGTATTTTTTTGCAATTATTATCGGGTTAATGAATTTGTTAGAAACACATAATGTATATTTTTAATATATATGATATATTATGTAAAAATATAAGATAAAAAATCAATATGATGAAAAAGAAAGGTCAAAATATGAATAAACAAAATCGTATTTGGATTTATTTATCTGCAGTTCTTATTGCTGTGATGTTCTTGAGTTTTCTTAATCCGATAAACGATGCACTTGCGGCAAAAGAAATTGAGTATACCTACACAAGTACTCCCTTAGATGATTTAGGAAATATTTTTTATTCTAATCACAGTCGAGTCTTCATATTGAATACAGATCGTAACGGAGGAGATAAGAGGTATATATCTCTGGTGCTTAAAAATCCTGACGGTACTCCTGCTGAAAGTGTGAGTAGTGGACCATTAGGGGGTTTTGATAATTTAAAAAATTTGCCTGCAAACAGCAAATTAAAATCCATTGCTCCTAAGTATCCCGGAAATTATAAGTTACGATTAGTTTATACAGAATATACTAGCTATAACGGCTCTTATTATCCGACACTTCAAGAAGTTATTCACGAGTGGGATATTGTTTGTATTGATAGTTCACAAGCAGAAAAAGATTGGTTTCAATCTCTTTTAGATCAGTATACGGATGAAACGATGAATCCGTTAGAGAAGCTTCGGGCTGTCAATAATCACCTGTGTGAGATTGTAAAATACTTGGCGACATATCAAAATTCTCATGGCAGATTGACATTTTTTAAGTCGACATATGATTATTGTACGCCGAGATTCTTAAATGAAAAATTAGGATTCCGTACAGACTCATATTTATCACCGGATTTACTTTGTCGTTTAGCTAAATATATAGGCGGATTTGAAGATATTAAAAACTTATATAATGAATTTCCGTATAAATCCTATGAGTGGTATTTAGAACATGATAAATGCCAGGTGGTTTATAATGGCAAAGAGTATACTTTTGCGTTTTGTCCTCTTCCGGAAAGCGGATATCTTTCAAAGAATGAAGTTGAAGAACTCATGATTGATCTCACTGTCCGGCAATCGGAAAAAGGAGTGGTTTTTACAACAAAACATATTATTCCGGACCCTACTACTGAAACGACTACAACTGAAGCTCTTATAACAACGCAACAAACATCAACCGTTCCGTCAACAACAACGGAGGCGCCTACAACGACGACGGAGGCGCCTACAACAGAAACAGAGAATCCCACAACAACAGAGGCTCCAACAACGACGACAGAGGCTCCTACAACAACGACGGAAGCTCCAACAACAACGACGACAGAGGCTTCTGCAACGACGACGGAGGCTCCCACAACAACGGAGGTTCCTACAACTACCACGAAAGCTCCAGCAACAACGACGGAGATTCCTACAACAGCAACAGAAGCTCCTACAACAGAAACAGAGAATCCCACAACAACAGAGGCTCCTATAACAACGACGGAAGCATCTACAACAACAACGGAAGCAATATCGATACCGGATATAACTGAATCTGTAACAAATAAATCTGAAGTAACAGAAGTGACTCCGGAAAGTGAACAAACAAAGATGTCTGAAAGCGAGAAAGATGAACTAACGAATTTGACAAATGACGATATTTCAACTTCGTCTAATGCCGAGAATAAACTGTCGAAAACCGGTCAGGCCGGGACGACGGAAGCGATCAGCGGTATGTTTATGATCGCAGCTGCAGCAGTTGTAGTTTTACGCAGACATAAGAGCCAAAATCACTAAAAGCTTTTTAGGTTTAATCAATCTATTCCCCCGACGCGCTTTTAACAGCCGGTACGGGGGAATATTTGATTTGATACAATGCCATAATTTTCTTAATCAGGAAAATTTACCAAATCTTCAGTTTCTTGTGGCACAATAGTGAGTGTGAAATCTCCTTGAGGGAAGGAACTAAGTGTGGATTCTCCTAAAAAGATGACAAGAAAAGAAGCTTTCGAAGTTTTAGAGCTCAAGCCGGGCTCTAATAAGTATGACGTGGAAAGACGCTATACGCTCTTGGCGAAGCGTTATCGCGGCAGGTCCGATGAAGAAACTTTGAATAAGCTTGCTGATATTACAATGGCCTATGATATTCTCACCGGCCGTTACGTAGAACCGCCGCCGCCCGATCCGCGTGATGATGAAATCGTGCTCGGCAAAAAACGCAAAGACTGGAAGAACATCTGGGCTTACGGCAAAGTGCCTTTTTTCGTTACGCTGATTGTCCTTTTCTTTGTCGGATGGCTTGTTTATACGATCGTCACCAATACCCCGCCGGATTTTCAGACCTCGGTCTTCGGAGACTTCATTCAGGGGAATGACAGCATGAGCGGCGAGCCGGTAAAAATGGAAAGCCTTATTGAAGAGCAGAATCCTGAACTTGAAAAACCGGTTTTCAGCTTTAATATTATTTCTCAGCGCCCCGGCATGGACCCGCAGCTGGTCATGGGCTCGCAGATGAAGCTGACTTTGATGATGACCGGTGCGGAACAGGTGGATCTTCTGGTTTTAGACCGTGATATTTATGATTCTATTGTTGACGAGGGCATATTGGTTCCTTTGGATGATGTCTGCGCCAAACTTCAGAAAGAATATCCTGAGCTTTTTGACGGCTATGTGGAACCGCTCAAAGGAAAACTCAGTCCGGATGTTCTGCCGGAAGGCGAGGTCGCCGAAGAGCATATTTACGGCCTGGATCTGAGTGAAAAACAGATGCTGAACAGTCTGGATCTTTTCGGCAGAAACCAGATTTTAGCCTTGTGCTTCCATCGGCCGCATCCTGAAAAATCAGAAGAAGTACTCTACAAGCTCTTGGCGAGTGCCGAATCCTGGTACGACCCCGATGTTCCTGTTATTACCGATCAAGCGGCAGGCGAGACGACGCAGCCCGCTTCAGAGGAAGAAGGGGAGGCGGAAGGATCACAAGCTCCGGAATCTGATCAGGAAGCGGAAGATCAAGCCGGTCAGACAAAAGCAAAAAAAGCCGCCTGATGCGATAAGCTCCCGGATTGTGCAAGGCGAACCATTCAAGAGAAGCGCATTAAGTATCCAGTGCGACGGCGGCCAGCAAAGCTTCTGTCTCTTCCGGGCTAAGACTTCGCAGACAGCCGATTTCTTCATCCTTTAAATGAATGGGACCATAGGCTTCACGATGCAGGCGGATCACGTCTTTTCCGAGTGCATGCATCATGCGTTTAACTTCATGGAACTTCCCTTCGTAAAGCGTCAGCCGGGCAGCAGTGTCCGAGAGAATATCAAGTTCGGCGGGGAGAGCGCGTTCTTCGGCGTTAAGCCGGACCCCCTCTTTTACTTTCCGGACATCTTCCTGATTAAATGGGTGATCTAAAATTTTTGTTTCCAGATAATAACGCCTCGGGATTTCATACTTAGGGGAGAGGAGACGGTGGATCAGTTCACCGTGATTTGTTAAGAGCAAAAGTCCGGTCGTATCTTTATCAAGGCGGCCGGCAGGGGTGATTTTTTTGTCGATAAAGAAATCCGGCAAAAGTTCACGAATTGTTGCTTGAGATGATAAGTCCATAGCGGTAATATAACCGGCGGGTTTGTTTAAGAGATAGTAAAGCCAGCGGCTTGCGGAAATCTGCCTGCCGTCGAGGCAAAGCCTCCCGGCGTCTTCGGCGGAGAGCTGTATATCCGGACGATCGAGAATCTTTCCGTCCAGTGAAACTCTGCCTTGCCGTATGAGTTTTTTCACGTCTTTACGGCTGCCGATGCCGCTGTTAGCTAAAATACGATCTAATCTGAACATGCCGCGATTATAGCATACTAAGATGGCGCCTTATCTGGTAAAATAGATAGTATAGGCAAAGGATAAAGACTGAAAGGATGAGTCAATGGATTATCTGGAGGGTGCATTGCTTCACAGCTGGTGGAGCGACACGGATTATGAGTCAAGACGCCATACGGGTACCTGGCTGTGGTACAGTCTGGCGTTTTTCGCCGTCCTCGCCTATGCGGCCTTGCGCCTGAATCTTAAGGGCTCGATGGTTCTTTCGGAGAACCATGAATTTTTACGCACGGTCTGGCTCGTGCTTTTCTTTGTGACGCCTTTCCTTTGTATGGTTTACTATAAACTTCCCTTTCTGCTGAGACTGCCGGTTTTATTTTTGCTCTCTGTGAAGTATCTCAGCTATTTCTTGTACTGCATAAGCCGCCTGGCGACTTATCTTGTAGTGCCGGAAGAACTTACGTTCAACTCAATTTTGGTATGGGGAAATGACACATTCGGTTCATTTCTTGAAGATACAACGTCAAGACTCGGTGTAACAGGCTTGTTCGTGGGCGGTGGTATTTTGGTCCTGATCGGCGTAGCGCTGGCACTTATTATTTTGGCTTTGATTATTTTCGTACCCATACTGCTTTTAAAAGGCTTTAATGCTTTCCAGTTTCTCTGGGATACCTTGCTGATGCGGGTGGTCAAGGCGCTGAAAAGGCTTTACCGTTCGTATCGCTCGAATCCGGGAAGCGTGAAAGCATCGCGTCATTCGTCAGATAAGCCAAGATCTGCCGAAAAATCATAAGTGTTTACGAAGGAGAATATATGCGTAAAACAAAAATCTTCTGTACTTTAGGTCCTGCCTGCGACAATGATGATGTTGTTCGGGAGCTTATCCGTAACGGCCTTGATGTCGCTCGCTTTAACTTTTCTCATGGTTCTCATGAAGAACATAAAGAGCGGCTTGAGCGTGTCCGGCGAATTGCAGCCGAAGAAGGCAAAGTGATTGCTTATCTTTTGGATACGAAAGGTCCTGAAATTCGTACCGGCAAGTTCAAAGAAAAATCGGTGATGTTAGAAGAAGGCAAACAGGTTGTCATCCGTCATGAAGACATTGTCGGAGATGAGCATGAATTTTCCTGTTCCTATAAACATCTTCATGAAGATCTTAAGACCGGCGACCGCGTCATGATTGATGACGGTCTGGTTGAACTGGAGGTCGTCAAGATTGAAAATAAGGACGTTTACTGCACCGTGCGCAATGCCGGTCCGGTTTCCGACTATAAGAGCATTAACCTTCCCGGCGTTGTGACCAATCTGCCGGCTATGACCGACCGTGACCGTTCCGATATCAAATTCGGTGTGGAGCAGGGCTTTGATTTTATTGCTGCTTCCTTTATCCGGAAAGCGTCGGACGTCGAGGATATCCGTGCCCTTTGTGCTCAGTACGGGGATGAAGGCATACAGATCATTTCCAAGATCGAGAATGACGAAGGCGTCATGAATTTCGATGAAATTGTGGCGGCCAGTGACGGCATCATGGTCGCGCGCGGTGATTTGGGCGTTGAGATTCCGGTTGAAAAAGTGCCGGTCTATCAGAAACGTATGCTGCGCCGCTGCAGAGAGCTCGGCAAGCTTTCTATTACCGCTACGCAGATGCTCGATTCCATGATCCGCAATCCGCGTCCGACCCGTGCAGAAGTTTCGGACGTTGCGAACG
>CALLQJ010000129.1 GCA_938014865.1 uncultured Fastidiosipila sp. | reverse complement strand
AAAAGGAGTTTACATTGTACAGAATTGAATTTCAGTTTAATTTGCAATTCTCACTGTTTTCTCCTCTGTCAAAAGCCTCTTTACAAATGAAAAGGGCTTTTGTTTCTTCTCTATCATACATTTTTCCTGGCTTATCTGCACACAGGGAGCAAAGCCCGGCCCCTTTTTTACGCCTCCAAGGGCCGGCAGACCTCCTTGAGCCAGGCCCGTTCCGCCTCGCCGAGCTCGGGCGAAAGCGCCTCATAAACCTGCCGGTGATAAGCATCGGTCCAGGCAATTTCCTCCGCGGTCAAAAGCCCGGTGTCAATGGCTTCGCGCTCGAAAGGCACCTGCGTGAGATTTTCGAAGCAGTAGAACTGATCAGGCTCCGCATAGCAGTCTTCTTTTACCGCGTAGACATTTTCCAGGCGCACGCCGAACTGCCCTTCCAGATAGACGCCGGGTTCGTCGGTCACGACCATGCCCGGTTCCAGCGCCACATTATTAGGACGCGGGGACACGGAATGCGGACCCTCATGTACGCTCAGAAGATAGCCGACGCCGTGCCCGGTGCCGCATTTATAATCGTAATAATGCTTCCACAGGGGCTGGCGGGCCAGCGCATCCAGGTAATAGCCCGTGGAGCCTTTTAAGAAAACCGCGCTTGCCAGAGCGATGTGGCATTTCAGGCTCAGGGTATAGGCCTTGATTTCCTGCTCCGACAGAGGGCCCAGGGCAATGGTCCGGGTCGTATCCGTCGTGCCTTCTAAGTACTGGCCGCCGGAATCCACCAGGAGGAAACTTTCCGGCTGCAGATTGCTTTTGTTTTTCTCCGTCGGCGCATAATGCATCATGGCGGCATTCTCGCCGTAGGCGGCAATCGTCGTAAAGCTTTCTTCCAGGAAATGGCTCAGCTCTTCCCGGTAAGAAAGAAGCTTCCGGCTGACCTCGAGTTCATCTAATGCGCGAAGATCATCCGCGGTCTTCAGCCAATAAATCATGCGGGTGACGGCCAAACCGTCTTTGCGATAGGCTTCTTTAAGATTTTTAAGTTCCGTCTCATTTTTGACGGCCTTCGCTTTTTCCGTGTAATTTTTGCCCTGCACAATCTCGCAGTCTGAAGGAATCGCTTCGTAAAGCCGATTGTTGATCCCCGCCTTGTCCAGGACAATCCGCTTGCCGGACAGGCCCTTCAGGAATTGCCCGACCTTTTCATACGCTTCAAGCCGGACCCCTTCTTTCTTTAAGGCCTTTTTCTGCTTATCGGAAACTTTATTCTGATCAATGAATAAAACGGCCTCTTCCCGGCTGACATAGGCATAGGCCAGGGCGACCGGCGTGTGGGCAATATCACGGCCCCGGTAATTATAAAGCCAGGCGATATCGTCGAGCCGGCCGTAAAGGGCGGCATCGTAACGGTTCTCCGCCAGATATGCTCTTAAGTCCTCGAGCTTTGCTTCCGTCGTCTTGCCGCTGTACTGTTCTTCCAGCAGGAAAATATCAGCCTGCGGCAGCGCCGGGCGGTCTTCCCAAATCGCTTCCGTCAGCGCCAGGTCGAAATTTATTTTGAAATGCCCGTCCTCAGCGAGCTTCTGCAGCTGCTCGGCCTCGCGCCTTGAAAGGATTTCCCCGTTCACGGCCAAAACAGCCGCTTCGGGCATATGCTCTTTCAGATACTCCTGTAAGGAAGGATACCCCGGCGTTCCCTGCTTCATCAGATCAAAACCCGAACCGCGCAGTTCTTTTTCGGCCTGAATAAAGTAACGCCCGTCGGTCCAGAGCTTGGCCTCATCGGGAAGGACCAGCGCCTGTCCCGCGGATCCGCTGAAACCGGAAATCCAGGCCCGCGTCTGGTAGGCGGGGGCAATATATTCTGACATATGCGGATCGGATGTCGGTATATACACGGCAAAAACTCCGCTGTCTTTCATTTTCTTACGCAATACACTTAATTTTTCTTTGACCTGCAAAGTGACTACCTCCCGAAGAGAAAATCATTCTCTTCCAATCATCAGATGCTTCTATTATAAACTTCGGCCGGACTTTGCAAGCGTCCCGGCCGGACGCTTTTCAGCTCGGCTTACGCCCGTTTCAAAGCGAAAAGTCCAGATCGCCTAATACGGCGTCTTCCCGCGTGTCCTGATAATAGCCGGGGCGCCGGCCGCTTTCGCGGACGCCGAATTTTTTGTAAAAACTTCGCGCCGCCCGATTCGATTCCCGGACCTCCAGGGTCATCATGCCGGCCCCCGCCGACGCCGCGGCGGAAATCAAGGCTTCCAGATGCGCCCGGCCTACCCCCTGCCTTGCGGCATCCGGTCTGACGGCCAGACGGTAAAGCTGCAGCTCGTCGTGTATCAGGACCGACGCGCTGTAGGCAATGATCTCGCCGTCTTTTACCGTCACATAAATGCGCGGGTGCTTGAGCTCCGGGCCGCTGCGGGCGGAATGCCATTCTTCTTCCAAGCTCTGCAGAGACCAGGGATCGGAAAAAACCTCCTGCTCCAAAGCCGCCAGGATCTCCAGTTCATGTTTTTCGGCACTGCGGAAAATCATGCGCCGAAGCCTTTCTCTTCGGCCATGCCGAAATTGCGCTCCGCCTGCGTCGGGGCGTAATAATCCGGCAGGAGTTCCTCCGGCTTCAAAAGCCGGCCCTCCCGCCAAGCCGCGGCCGCGAGCGCGGCCAGAACCTCGGCTTTATAGCCGCTTTCATCCGCCGCTTCGGCTTTCACGCCCAAATGTTTCAGGACCTCTTCATCGTCGGCGTAACGGGCGGCCGTTTCATCCCCGCAGAAAAGAATGCTTTCATCCTCTCTTTTTCCGGCGATGAGGGCGGCCAAATCCTCGACCCGGCCGACCGCGGGCGAAATCAGAAGCTCCTGTCCTCTGTAAGCGGCCGCATAAACCCGGCGGTTTCTCGCTTCCAGCATCGGCACGGTAATCCGGCCGGGGGCGCACTTGCCGTAAGCGGCTGCTTCCAGGCTGTTCAGTTTTATACAAGGGATTCCCGACGCCGCCGCCAGGCCCTGGGCCGTCGCCGCGCCGATCCGGATGCCGGTAAAAGAACCCGGCCCGCAGACCGCCGCCACAGCCTCCAGGTCCTTGACCGTTTTCCCGGCCTCGGCCAGAATATCCCGGATCGCCGGCAGAATATTTTTCATATGCGTGCCGCTGCCGCCGTAAACGGCCGAAGCCAGGACCTTCTCCTCTTCGGCCAGCACAATCGGAAGCCTCGCCGCACTTGTATCAAATGATAAAATCAGCATCGTTTCTCCTTATGCCTCCGGCGCGCCCTCCGCCGCTTCCCGGATCAGCAGATCTTCAGGAAAGCCGGGCGCATGCCGCCAGGCTCTGAGGGCCTCTTCTTCCCGGGGACTTGCCGTCTCAAAAAAGAAGAGGCGGCTCCGCCGGTCTTCCGGAAGGACCAGCGGGCGGCTGAAGTCCAAAGGCTCTTCATTGAGCGGGCCCTCCGCTTCAATCGTCAGCTCAATCCTTTCCGAGGGGAGCACGTCTTCTACGCGCTCTGCCCATTCCATCAGGCAGACACCGCCGGCTGTGAAGTATTCCTCAAGGCCCGCCGCGTAAAATTCCTTCGCGTCTTCCAGGCGGTAGACATCGAAGTGAAAAATCGGGTAGAGCGCCTCCTCCGAGCGGTATTCCTGCACAATCGTAAAGGTCGGACTCGAGACCGTCCCGGGCGCGAAGCCCGCGCCCCCGGCCAGGTCTTCGACAAAGGCCGTCTTTCCGGCCCCCAGGCTGCCTTCTAAGCTCAGCAGCATGCCCGGCTCCAGAAAGGGGGCCAGGCTCCCGGCCAAAAGACGGCTGTCTTCGCGTGCCGGGCAGCGAAAGGCTAAGCGAAAAGACTTATTCTTCATAAACCGTCTGCCCGTTGATCAGGACCCGGTTCACCGTTGAATGGCAGGCGAAAGGATCATCATTCCACAACACGATATCGGCGTCCTTGCCGGGGCTGATGCTTCCGAGCCTGTCGCCCATGCCCAGAATGCGGGCAGGATTTACGGTCAGGCATTCCAGCGCCGCTTCCCGGCTCAGGCCGTCCCGCATCAAAAGCGCCGCCTGTATCCCCGCATACTGAATCGGGATGACCGGATGGTCCGTGGCAATCGCCAGCGGAATCCCCGTATCATAGAGCACGGCGGCCAGGCCGTTCCACTTGCGGCTTAATTCCGGTTTGCTGCGGTCGGTAATCAGCGGGCCGCAGATAATGCCTTCCATCGTCCCGTGCCCTTCTTCTCCGCCGGCGGCATATTCTTCTTCGAGCACATCGGCGATGAGATAGCCTTCCGTGCAGTGATCAAGGGTATAGCGCAGAGAAAACTCATTGGCAATCCTGACAGCAGTCAGGATATCATCTGCCCGGTGGCAGTGAATTTTTAAAATCAATTTCCGCTCCAGGACCGGCAGCAAGGCTTCGGAAACCGGATCATAAGAAGGCTTGTCCCGGCCTTCCTCTTCGGCTTTTGCCGCGGCCTCCCGATAGCGCGCCGCTTTCTGCAGGGCGCTGCGGAGCAAAGCGGCATTCGCCATGCGCGTCTGCGGCGCCTTGCCCTTATCGCCGTAGCAGCCCTTGGGGTTTTCGCCTAAGGCTGCTTTCATGGCGGCAGGGGCCAGAATCGTCATTTCATCGACCGTACGGCCGTACGGTTTCAGCAAGGCAAACTGCCCGCCGATCACATTGGCACTTCCGGGGCCCGTCATCACCGTGGTCACCCCGCCTTCCAAAGCTTCCGGCACGGTCGGATCATCATGGAAAAAAGCGTCCACCGCCCGCAGCTGCGGGGTGACGGGGTCCGTAATCTCATTTCCGTCACTGCCCTGCTTGCCGATGTGGTCATCAAACATGCCCAGATGGCAGTGTGCATCAATAAAGCCGGGATACGCCTGACAGCCCTCCCCGTCGATATAATTGAGCCCTTCTGCTTCAAAAATCTTCCCGTCGGCTTCTTTCCGGGCGCCGACGGCATTTACCTTGCCGTCTTCGATCAGAATATACGCATCGTCTATGCTTTTCCCCGGCGGATCCATTGTAACTGCCGTCACATTTGTAATCACTGTTTTTGCCATTTTTCTGCCTCCTTCATATGCCCTTCCGGCATAAGAGAAAAAACCTGCCCGCTCCGCAGAGCAGACAGGTCCCTGAATAAACGTCTTGTCCGTAATTAACGCTTGGAGAACTGGCTTGCTTTACGAGCTTTCTTAAGACCGTATTTCTTACGCTCTTTCATTCTCGAGTCACGCGTCAGCAGGCCGGCATCCTTCAGCAGCGGACGATACGTCTCGCGGTCAGCCGCCTGGAGAGCGTTGGCAATCCCGTGGCGCACCGCACCGGCCTGGCCGGAAATCCCGCCGCCGGTCACCTTGACGATGACGTCAAACTTGCCTTTGGTATCCGTCACGTCAAAGGGCTGATTCACGATCAGACGCAAGGTTCTGAGAGGAAAATAATCCTCGAAATCTTTTCCGTTTATCTCAATTTTTCCGTTGCCGGGCAGCATGCGTACAGCTGCAATCGCCTCTTTGCGGCGGCCGGTTCCGTAATAATAGTTCTGACCCTTAGGGCCCTTCATCAACATAGATTTCATCGATTAGCTCCCTCTCTTAAATATCCAATTTTTCAGGCTGCTGCGCGGCGTGATTGTGCTCGGGGCCGGCATAAACCTTCAGTTTCTTAATCATCTTGCGGCCGAGTTTGTTCTTCGGCAGCATGCCTTTGACGGCCAGCTCGATCATCTTCTCCGGCTTGCGCTCACGCAGATCGGCATAGCTCATCTCTTTGAGGCCGCCCGGATAGCCGCTGTGATAACG
>CALLQJ010000128.1 GCA_938014865.1 uncultured Fastidiosipila sp. | reverse complement strand
TGATGATTTCGCCGATCTCGCCGCTCAGAAGAATATCTTTGATTTTGCGGTAAAAGGGGGCATAGCGGAGCACATGGCAGATCAGAACCTTGCTCTCGTGTTCGCGTGCGACGTCAAGCAGATGGAACATTTCCGTCTCGTTCACGGCAAAGGGCTTTTCTAAAAGCATGTCGTAGCCGAGGGCTAAAAGCGGCAGGGAGGTGGGGACGTGGTCCTCATCCATGGTGCCGTTGATGATGCAGTCGGCGAGGCGTTTGTTCTCCGCAGCCAGGGCCTCAGCGGAATCAAAGCACATCGACGCATCAAAACCGAAGCGGGCGGCCGTTTCTTTCCGGCGGAAAGGATTGGGATCCGCGACGCCGACAATTTTTAAACGTTCGGGAAAGCGTTCGGCGTAAGAGGCGTAGGTCAGCGCACGGTGACCGGCCCCGACGATGATGGCACTCAGGGGAGAAGTCTTTTTTTCTTTCATAAAGTTTTGTCCTTTCTTTTTTGTATAAAAATACATTCAGTCAAAGTATAAACTTTCGTCGGATCGCTGAAAAGGCCGGTTTTCGGGCTTTGCTTCACAAAAGCCCGGCAGATTTCATTAATTTTATGAATAAATTCTCGTGGAAACGCGCAGGAACGTGCCGCTTTACTGTTAAAATTGTGAATTCTGCAGAAAATACATTCTCATTTCCCGGGAATGGTGTTATCGTTTAAGGGATCGATAATTCTTATGAAGGCCGGATTTGCCTTTATGAGCTGTCATATGATTGCAGATATGTTACAATCCTGTTACTCGCAGGATCGGGTTTGAAATATTTTATCCTAACTACACGCGAATAGCCCGTACGGCGGGAAGGAGTTTACTACTGATGAGAAAAGCATTTTCAAAAGCAGCAGTTTTTGCAGCGGTCATTTTGAGTACATTGCTTTTAGGCACCGTCGTCCTCGAGGCGTCCGATGTGGATGTCAGGCTGACGGGCAGCGGTGAAGAGTACACGGCGGGAGATGAGATTTATCTTCAGGGCGCCGTGCAGAATATGTCGGAAAAGGCACTTAAAGATATCAGTGTTGAACTGGATGTGCCGAAAGGCTTTGTGCTGGATGATTCCGCCAAGCGCCGGGATATTGATGTCCTGGCCCCGGGCGAGAGCCGGGACTTTGAGTGGCGCGTTAATTATCAGGGGCCGGCTGCGGCGAATGCTTTGAACAAGCTGGATACCGTTCCGCAGAAAGTGGCACAGGCTTCTATTGAAAGAAATTTATCCTTTAGCAAATACATTCTTATCGGCGCAGGCGTTCTGATGGGCGGCGCTGCTTTAGCGGCGCTGATCCGCTATCTCAAAAAGCGGCATCTGCGCAAGAAACGTTATTCCATTTCCTATCTGCTGCTCTTTGCCCTGGTTTTGGGCCTGGGAAGTCCCGCGGTCAAGACCTCTGCCAAAGAAGAAGCGGCAAAAGAAGAGACGCCTGCTGAGGAAGCGGCGGATCCGGCGGAAGAAACGGAAGAAACCGCAGCGCAGGAGCGTTCGGAGACAACGGTCGTCCGGGTGGACGGTGTTGAATTTACCTTGCAGCTGAATTTAATCTACAGCTATGACGATACCCGTCAGGTGGAGGCCTTGCTGGCCGCTCTGCCGAACCGTCACGAGGAAGAGACGGAAACGAGCGAAACAACGAGCGCGGCAAGCGAAACGGCCGAAACGAGCACGACGGAAACGACAGCAGAAACCGAGGCAGAAGCGACGACAGCGACGGAAGCGGCGACGGAAGAAACGACCGTTGAAGTCATCGTGCCGGATAGGACAGAGGCCGCTGAGCCGTCTGACACCACGGCCGAGGAAGTCCTGCCTTCTGAGAGTACAAGCGAGAGCACAACGGAAATTACGGAAATTGATATTCCGGATTTCTTTATCCACACCGTACAAGCCGGCGAGAGTTTCTATTCGATCGCAGATTTTTATGAGCAAAATCCTATGGCCCTGGCGGCTTATAACGAGATGGATTTGATCGAACTGGACATCGGCACGGAACTTAAAGTGCCGGCCACTTTAGCCGAACAGCAAAAAGCGATTCGCCTGGCCGAAGAAAAAGCGGCGGAAGAGGCGACGGAAGAAACAGACACGACGACGGAGGCGACAGAAGCACCGACGGAGGAAACGGAGCCGACGACGGAGGCGACAGAAGCACCGACGGAAGAAACGGAGCCGACGACGGAGGCAGCGGAAGCGCCGACGGAAGAAACGGAACCGGCGACAGAAGCAACGGAAGCGCCGACGGAAGAAACGGAGCCGGCCACGGAGGCAACGGAGGAGCCGGAGGAAGAAACGGAAGCGACTGCCGAGGCAACTGAGGAACCTGAGGAAGAAACGGAGCCGACAGAGACCGAAGCGGACGTTTCTGAAGAAACAGAAGAAGAGACGGAAGCAACACCTGAACCGACCCCGGAACCTACGCCTGAGCCGACGCCGGAACCGACACCCGAACCGACGCCGGAGCCTACACCCGAACCCGATCTCTATTATGTAGACGGAATGCGGCCGATGGCCCCTTATGAATATGATCGTTATCTGAAGATTCAGAATTGGTATAACAGCAACGGCGCCCTGATCGGATCCGTCGATATGGGCTCATGGAGCTACTCGCCCGGCTGGTGCACCTGGTACGCTTATAATGCGCGTGCCGTCATCGGCGAACCGGTCGAAGAACGGCTCGGCAATGCCTCAAGCTGGGGCACCCGCACGGCTTACGGCGTCAGTGCGACACCGAAGGTCGGATCGGTCGGCTGGGGACGCTACGCCAACCACGTCTTCTTTGTGGAAGCGGTGTATGCGGACGGCAGCATCCTCATTTCGGAGGCCGGCTGGAACTGGAGCCCTTACGTCTATAACCGCCGTGTGATTTCGGCAGGAGGCGTCGGCAACTATCTTTACATTGACTGAGGACGGCGTTTCAGAACGACAGCATAAAACGCTTTAAATCAGAATATCGTGCATTTATGCCGGTCCGGAGACCGCAAGGCAGCCGGGCCGGTCTTTTCATGGCAGAAAGAAAAAGGCCGCATAAGAATAAAAACATGCTATAGTTTCAGAAGGAGGACAGACGTTTCTATGGCGGAGAAAGGCATAAGGGCAAAGATCAAATCATTTTTCGGCGTACAGGATATGACGCGGGGCGAGCCGCTTCATGTCCTCGTCCGTTTTTCCGTGCCTTTGCTTTTAGGCAATTTTGCCCAGCAGCTTTACTCCACCGTGGACTCCATCATCGTCGGCAATAATGTCGAAGGCGGCCTGGCGGCCATCGGCAGCACCATGCCGATTGTCAATTTGCTCCTGGTCTTATTTATGGCGATCGCCACGGGGGCCGGGATCATGGTCTCGCAGTTTTTCGGGGCCGGTGATCTGAAGCGGCTCGGCAAGGCCATCGGCAATACCTTGGTTTTGATTACCCTGGCCTCCCTTCTGATGATGGGAATCGCCATTCCGCTGGCCCGTCCGATGCTCCATCTCCTGGATACCCCGCCGGAAATCATCGGCATGGCCGAGCGCTACATGCAGATTATTTTTATCGGGATCCTGGGCAGTGCGTACTACAATATTGTTTCAGGGATCTTGCGGGGACTCGGCGATTCCTTTGTGCCCCTCCTCTTTCTCTTGTTTTCCACCGTCCTGAATACCATTCTGGACCTTGTCTTTGTGCTGCGTTTAGATTGGGGCGTCTCGGGAGCGGCGTTTGCCACCATTATTTCCCAGGCGGTTTCCGCGGTGTTCTGCCTGATCCGCCTCTACCGCATGCCGAAAATCAATAAAGTGAAAAAAGAAGACCTCATTCCCAATTTCCGCATGATGCGGGAACTGATGCGTCTGGGGATTCCGGCGGGCATCACCCACGGTATTTTCTCACTGGCCATGATTATGGTGCAGAACCTTACCAACCGGATGGGGACGGTCGTGATCGAAGCGAATACCGCCGTCATCCGGGTAGACGGTTTTGCCATGCAGCCGAACTTTACCTTCGGCATGGCGGCGACGACTTATATCGGGCAGAATATCGGGGCCCGCGAAGAGGAGCGTGTCGTGAAAGGCTCCAAGACGATTTCCCGCCTGGCCTTTGGGGTATCGTTAGCCCTGACGCTTCTGATCCTGCTCTTCGGCCGGCAGATCCTGAGCCTTTTCACCTCAGAGCAGCAGGTTATTCAGATCGGCTACCGCATGATGGTGATTTTGTCGGTCGGCTACATTGCGGTGTCGCAGACGCAGGTCTTCGGCGGCATTATGCGCGGTGCGGGCGATACGATGCCGGCGATGTGGATTTCCCTGGCGAGCACGGTCGGCCTGCGTGTGCCGCTGGCCTATTTCCTCTGCTCCGTCACCCGTTCGGCGGAATGGCCGGCCGGCTCTCCTTATATGCTGAGTGTTTCTCTGATGGCCAGCTGGGTCGTCGGGGCGCTCCTGACCTGGGGCTGGTACCGCCGCGGCAAGTGGAAAGACAAACGCATCCTGCCCGCCCGCGAAAGCCGGATCCCGGAGCAAAGCCGGGAAGGCTGAGGCATCAGAGCTCGTCCATCAGATCAAATGCCCGTTCCAAAAGATCGGGAAGCTTATTCGGGACGGCGCCGCTGATGACGTCTTCCCAGAGCCTGTCCAGCACGCGGCCGAGGCGGCGGCTGCTGCGATAGCCGAGCCGGATCAGATCCTCGCCGTCGATTTTCAATTCGCCCGGATGCCGGGGCAGCTTTTTTCCCCGGATGTCTTCTATCTGAGCAAAGACCACCTGCCAGTAGAGCTGATCGCCCGAGGCGGCGGCATCGCTTTTTAGTGAGCCGAGTTCCGCCCACTGTGTAAGCGAGGTCCCGTTTTCGCGGGCGAAACGCATCAGCCCCGTGATCGTTGTGTCGGGGCGTTCGTCGAGGATACGGTTAAAACGGCAGAAAGCGCGCTTTTCTTTCCGGCTGAGGCGGAGGGTATCGGCCAGCCGGTTTTGGCTGTCTTCGGGCAGCGGGCGCAGCAAAAAAGCCAGGCGCAGGGCGAAATCATCCGGCAGGGCGGAGAGCTCTTTTTTTATGCCTTCTTCGGGAAGACGGGGGTCAAGCGGCAGGATGCGCCGCAGCATTTCCCGCTGCAATGGCCAGGTCCCGGCAAAACAGGCGCCTTTCAGAAGCCGCAGAAGTTCCGCACGGATTCTTTCGCCTGAGATATAGCGCAGATCCTCCAGATGATGCAAAGCGGCCCGGCGCGTCTCCTCTTCTAAACGAAAGCCTAAGACCGCCGCGAAGCGGTAGGCCCTTAAAATACGCAGGGCATCCTCGGCAAAGCGCCGTTCCGGATTGCCGACGCAGCGGATCAGGCCGTTTTTTAAGTCTTCCGTACCGCCGACCAGGTCCAGCAGGCCGTCTTCCGGGCGGAAAGCCAAGGCGTTGATCGTAAAATCGCGGCGGAAGATATCATCAGCCAGATTCCGGGAAAAGCGCACCTTTTCCGGGCGGCGGTGGTCCCGGTATTCGCCGTCCGCCCGAAAGCTCGTGACTTCGTAGACCTTGCCTTTAAAAATCAGACCCAGCGTGCCGTGCCGGAGGCCGTCCGTGAGGCGTTTGCAATCGGAAAAAATCCGGAGCATTTCAGCGGGCCGGGCGGAACTTGCCAGGTCAAAGTCATCGGGGCTGCGCCCCAAAAGCCGGTCACGCACGGCGCCGCCGACCACATAGCAGCTGTGCCCCGCCGCTTCGAGACGGGAAAAGATAAAGCGCACGGCTTCGGGAAGCGGTGCTTGGCAAAGATCAAAATGCAGGTCCGGCATAGAAAGCTCCTTTTCTGATTTCACAGGACAAACCCTTGAAAAGCTTCTGTCCTTTGGACTATCTTAACGCAAAAAGGAGCGGATCTTCAGCATTTTTCGGCCCGCTGTTGTCTCCGTGCCGGCTTACGGCTAAAATACCCCTATGCACAGACAGGAGAATGTGAACTTATTAGAGGGGAGTCCCGCCAAGGCGCTGGCGCTCTTGACCTTGCCGGTCATCGGGGCGTCCCTTATCCAGATGCTCTATAATTTTACCGATCTTTACTGGATTTCTTCACTGGGGTCCAATGCGCTGGCGGCGGTCGGCACGGGCGGCACCTTCCTTTGGTTTTCCGAAGGCTTCATGATCTTTGCCCGCATGGGCGGTCAGATTCTGAGCGGACAGGCCTACGGCCGAGGCGATGAAGAAGGTCTTAAAGCGACGGCCGCCGCGTCCCTGCAGCTCGGCATCCTGCTGGCGCTTCTGGTGGCGGCGGGGCTGATTGGCTTTCACAAACCCCTGATCGCGTTCTTCGGCTTTCACGAAAGCGAAACCGTGCATTTTTCCGAAATTTACCTGATCATTGCGGCCTGCGGGGTCCCGTTTAATTTTATGACCCGGATCTTGAGCGGTCTTCTGGCCGCCTGCGGCAATACCCGGACCGGTTTCAGGGCGACTATTACGGGCCTGATCTGCAATATTATTCTGGACCCCGTCATGATCTTTCTTTTGCGCCTCGGCGTCGCGGGTGCGGCGCTGGCGACTGTGATTTCCCAAGGCCTCGTGATGAGCCTTTTGATCGCGGGGACGGTACAGACCGGCCTTTACAAAGGACTTGATTTAAAGAAAGGCTATG
>CALLQJ010000127.1 GCA_938014865.1 uncultured Fastidiosipila sp. | reverse complement strand
ATCTCCGGAACCTGCGTCAGAAAATCCGGGAGGTGGACCGGAGCCGTTCGAAATATTATGAGCTTTATACGAATCAGGGCTGGGGCGAGCGGGAAAATTACGATTTGTGCATCAACACGAGTCATATGGACATCAAGAAACTGGTCGAATCCCTGGCGCTCTTTATAGAAGGCTGATGCCTGTGGCTGAAGAAAAGATAAAAGAAAACGAGAGAAAGGAACTGATCCGGAGCGCTCTCAAGGCGCGGGAGAGGGCTTATGCGCCTTATTCCGCCTTCAGCGTCGGGGCGGCCATACTCACGGCAAGCGGGGAGATCTTCAGCGGCTGCAATGTCGAGAATGCCTCTTACGGGGCGTGCATCTGCGCCGAACGAACGGCGGCCGTGAAGGCGGTCAGCAGCGGGCAGAAAGATTTCCGAGCCATCGCGGTCGCGGGAGGCCCTGCGGGAAAGCCTGCGAAATATACCTATCCCTGCGGCATCTGCCGGCAGTTTCTGCGCGAGTTTTCCGGGGACGAGCTCCTTATTTTAATCGTCAAAGATGAGGCGTCCGTAAGGTGCACAAGCCTGGCAGCCCTGCTTCCCGAAAGTTTCGGCCCGGACGATTTAGAAGACCCCGCCGATTAGCTGCCGATTAGCTGCCGATCAGCTGCCGATCAGCCGCCGATTAAAAGAACAGAAGTCCTTTTGCTTTCCGGCAAAAGCGCATAATAAAAGGCCTGAGTGTTTTGCTCAGACCTTTTTTTATTTTGCTGCAGTGTTCCGCTGCAGGCCGGAAGGGGTCAAAGATCCCCGCTCGTTTTTATCTTGTTTTGTACTGCAGTTTGCCGGCCAGTTCGTCTGCCGTCTTCTGATCTCTCAGTTCGGCCACGAGGGCTAAAGCGAAATCAAAGGTGGCGCCGACGCCGCGGCCCGTGATGAGCCAGTCGTCTTTATAAACGTAGGCATCTTTTTCGTACTGCACCGTATCGCCTAAGCCGTCTTCACAGCCGGGGAAGCAGGCCGCATGCTTGCCGTCGATCAGGCCGAAGTGACCCAGTACGGTCGGGCCGGCACAAATCGCCGCAAGTTTGCCGCCTTTTTCACGATGCTTGGTTAAGGTTTCTTTTAATAATTCGTTTTCTTTCATCTTATCGGTACCGCCGAGACCGCCGGGGATGATCATGAAGGTCTCGTCGCCTGCTTTAAAGTCTTTGAGCGTCAGATCGCAGCCGATCGGAATATCGTGGGCACTGATGATGGTTTTTTCGTCTTTTAAGGATACGGTTTTGATGCCGATTCCCGCTCTGCGGAAAACGTCTACTACGATCAGCGCTTCGGCCTCTTCGCTTCCGTCTGTAAGAAAAATAATTGCTTCTGGCATAGATTGCCTCCTCATAAGTTATGATTATAGAGATTATTCTATACTTTTTATGATACATCAGGAATTTGAAGGTGAGATTAAGTTTATGAAAATTGCAGTGATTTGTGCCATGCAGCTGGAGACGGACCGGATTTCGGAGGCCTTATCGGAGGTCAGGAGCCATTCTTATTACGGACGCACGGTCCGGGAAGGCCTTTATGCCGGCCATGAGATTTACCTGGGCGTCTGCGGGGTGGGGAAGAGCAATGCGGCAAGTTTCACGCAGCTCCTGCTGGACCGCTTCGGCGTTGAGATGATCATCAATGTCGGGGTAGCCGGGAGTCTGGATGATCGCCTCGCCATCTCGGATATCGTCTTGGGAAACGAACTTTATTACCATGATTTTGCAAGGCATCTTCTGGAAGAGACCTATCCTTATCAGGCTTTTTTTAAGGCGGATCCGGAGCTTTTGGAGCGTGCGGCGGAGGCGGTTCCGGAAGGGGTCAGGGTCTTTACAGGGCCGATTGCCACGGGGGATCAGTTTGTCGATAATCCTGAAAAAAAAGAGGCGATCCGCCGTCAGATCGGGGCGCTCGCCTGTGAAATGGAAGGGGCTGCTGTTGCGCAGGTCGCAGCGGGTGCCGGCATCCCTTTTCTGATTCTGCGTTCGATTTCGGACGGTGCGGATGAAGGCTTGGAGGGCGCCTTTGAGCGTTTTAAGCATCAGGCTGCGGCTGTCGCGGCCGAGAGCGTGCTGGCGCTGATCCGGACCCTATAACAAGACCTTGTAACTAGACCGCGCGGGCGGATGCGGCCAAAATCTTCGGGAAGCGGCCGGGGCTCTCAGAAGCTTCTAAACGGGCGCGCCGGCTTCTTATCTGAACCAGTTTTTCAGAATGTTTTCGCGGCGGCGTTTATCCGAATGACCGAGCAGGCGGTCCATGAAACGCCGGGAATAGGTCAGGGCGCCTCTGGTAAAGCTCAGGCGCACAACGCCGCGGCTTCGCTCGGCATTGACCGCTTCCTTGACATCGCGGGCTGGGATGCCGGGGTTGCCGAGATCTTTTTCGTCCAGGCCTTTGAGCAGGAGATCCTTGACGGTTTCATCATCGTAATAAATGCAGGAATCGCCGCGGCGGCGGTCATCGATCAGGATAAAGTCGTCAAAACGAATGGCCATCAGGTCATTGCTGAGCATGGCGACGTCCTCGATGTCTTCGCTGTAAGTCTGCAGGAATTCGCGTTTTCCGGGATACATGGCGGTCTGGCTTTCCAGCCGGTCGTCAATGTACCAGCTCTTGTAGGCTCTTTGCAGGTCCGTACTCATATAAAGCCACATGGGATGATTCGGCTGACTGTGCAGGAAGATCTCCGCGACTTGTTTATAGATGTATTTTTTATCGCCTTCAATGTCGTCGCGTGAGGCGATGACCCGGGAGACCACTTCGGCGGCCAGCGCCGGATGCATGTAAGGCAGGGCGTCACAAAGGATATCCTTTTTCCGGTACAAAACCGGCAAGTCGGCGCGGCGGAAAAAGTCGCCTAAGACCGAGCCTCCGAAGGGGGTTTCGATGAGAATCTGATAGTCGTCGAGAAAGGACTCCAGGCCCTCATCGGGTGCCACATTATAGGCTTGATTCAGGTGCCGGACCACGTCGCTGACCAGGCCTGCATCGGATTTTCCCAGATTGATGATGTCGCCGATGGCCTTGCGCATATAAGACGGGCGGACTTCGGAACGGGAGGGATCGCTTTCCAGGGTGTTATAGACCAGTTCCAGGGTCTGCTGTATGCGCCGGTGCGGGAAATTGCGCTGTAAGGTGGACCAGCCGATGGTGTAAAGCGACCAGCCGGCCCGCTGCACGGCGAGCTGCTGAATGGCCTGAACGGTCGGACGGTCATTGGTGAGCAGAAGGGCATGGAAAAGCCGCTTGCTTTCTTCCGCATTGATGTCCAGGCTTGCGTCGCGGAGCTGATACAAGGGAACGGCCCGGAGCTTTTCAATCAGCTCATAGGCTTCTTCATCTGTAATCTGCAGCGGCCGATCCATAATAAAGGGGTGCTGCTTTCTGGCCAGGGCCAGGGACTGGCGGAATTTTCCGCGCGAGCGGTATTCCTCGCTCATATCCAGGCCGGCACTCCGGGCGGCCCGCCCGGAACGCGTGGCGCGGGGCGGCTTGGAAAAAGCCTTGGACGAGGCGCGGTCGGCGCGGGCCAGACCGGCGATGGTTTCGTTATTAGATGAATTGATGGGTTCTTTGATTTCGCTGTCCCGGACGCTCGGATCCGGCTGCGGCAGGAAAGTCGCCTTGCTCTGCTGCGGCGGGGTGGAGCGAAGATAATCGGGGGGCGGATTCTTCCGGCGTCTTTTGCCGTAGTTTCCTCGGACTTGAGAAGGGGAAGGCGTTTTATCGTCGTCCGGCGTCTCGGAAGCGGATGCCCGGCGCTTAGTGTTCTCAGCGGTTTCGCTGTCCGCCCTTTTTTCTTCGTCGTTTTTATCCGGCTCGTTTGTTTCCGGCGGCTCCTGCGGGGCGGCCTTTGCTGGGGAAGACGCTGCTTTTAGCGGTGCTTGGCCGGCGTTTTCGTCCGCTTTTCCGGCTTTCCCGCTGCTTTCGTCCGCTTTCCCGGCTTTCCCGCTGCTTTCGTCCGCTTTCCCGGCAGAAGCGGGCGCTGTCTTTCTCGTTTCCGGCTTGCGCCCGGCTGTTTTATTTCCTGCGGATGGTCCGTCCGGAACGGACGGGTCCTCTGCGCTGCGCGTTTCGGAAGCCTCAGCTGCCGCATTCTTTTCAGCGGCCGCGGCCTGCCCGCTCCCGGAGCGTTCTTTTTCTGCTTTTTCCCGGGATGCGCGTTCGGCCTCTTCGACGGCAAGTTCCAGCGGGAGTTTTTCCCGATTCTTTTCGGGTGTGTGATTATCGGAGGCTTTAGTGAAGTCTCGTTTAGTCAAGGTTCTCCCCATCCTTTCTCAGGTAGTCATCGTCGTCTTCCGCATCCTCCGGCTCGGAACGGCCGGTTTCTTCATCGTCCTGCCGATCGCGGCTGTAGAGAATATCAAGCAGGGCCTGATTCTTCTCTTCCCGTTCCTTGAGATCGTCGGGACGATTCCTGTAGCGGTATTCCTCGCTCCAGCGGATGTCCGAGACCCAGGCGCCGACGGTATCGTTGATTTCGGCGGTGGTGTTCGACAGGCGCTCGGTCACTTCGGCCAGCCCTTCGTCAAAGCTGTCGAGGGTCTGTTCGACCCCGGCCAGGATCTGCGCCGAGAAATTCCGGACCGAAAGGTTCAGTCCGTCTTCCAGTTCTTTCAGGCCGGACTGCAGCACGGCATTCTGCTTTTCGATATGTGAGGTCTGATCGATCAGAACGGCCGTCAGCTGCCGCATATCGCCTAGGGTCTGCTGTGCATTGTCGCTGAGTTCACGCACAAATTCCGACGCCTGCTGATTTTCCAGATGCAGCCCCTGCGTGACACGGTAGAGGCTGTCCTGCACCTCGGAGAATTTTTCGCGCAAAAGCCCGAGCTCATGGGCCAGATTGTCTTCGCTGCCGGCCTGAAGTTCGGCGAGGCGGGCGCTGGTTTCAGCCAGCGCTTCAACGGATTTCTTATTGTCCGCCATATCCTGCCGCCAGCTTTCGCCGGCCCGGTCGAGATCTTCGAGGACGCGGCTGAGATTGGACTGAATGTCGATGCTTTGCTGCTTGTATTCTTCCATCGTGCCGAGGGCAATGTCGCTTTGCTTATTGGCCTCGTAAATGTCACGGGTCAGATGTTCAATTTCGCTGTAGAAGGGGCGGAGCCGGTCATCGAGGCTGCTGACGAGTTCATCGGTAAAGCGTTCGGCCAGTTCGCGCATGCCTTCTTCCTGCCGTCTCGTAAGTTCACCGGCCAGATCATGCAGGGCGTCCGCAGCCGCATTCAGCGGGGGACTGACTTCTTTTTCCATGACGAGCCGGACATTTTCCGCCAGACTTTCGGCCAGTTCATTATGGGTCAGCTGATCGACGGTGTCGGAAAGCAGGCTGATGGAATCGGCCATCTGCCGGTCGTAGCGGAAAAAGGATTCGATAAGGGCGGCCGTGCCGGCCAGTTCCCGGAAGACCGGGACTTTTTCTACGATGGTTTCGGAGAGATGATTCAGCGCGCGGTCAATGCTCTGCCGGGCCCGGTGGGCCTGGAAAAACAAAAGCAGGGCGGCCACGGCGCCGAAAAGCGCGGGCAGAAAGGAGATTTGCGTTACCAGCGTACGGTTCACCGAACCGGAGAGTCCGATTAAAAGAAAAAGGGAGGTGGCCAGTACCGAAACGGAGAGGATCTGTATCGGCAGCTCGCCGCTGGCGCTGCGGTACTGTGAGCGGGTCAGGACGCGGTCCCGGCGCAGCAGAGGCGCGGGATCGGCAATCCACTTGCCCTGGTAGAGGCGTTCGGAATCTTTGTAAAGCTTTTCGCCGACCTCGCTCAGAAGAGGAAAGCGCTCCGAACGCAGTTCGTCGCGCAGCGGTTCTAAGTTTTCAATGCGGCAGCGGTCCAGCTCGGAAATGCTCTCGGTTACGGACGAGAGTGTCTGTAAAAAAAGTGTGTGGAATTTTCGGTTTTGCAGCAGAAAATAAACGGAACCTGCGATGATAATCAGGCAGACAATCACCAGCAAAAGCCAGAAGATCTGCGGCAGCCAGCCCGCAAGCGCAATGAACGGCATAAAGTCCTCCTCCTGTGACGGAAAATGCGCAGAACAACGCAATATTAATCCATCATATAAGTCTTTATATAGTAAATCGAAAGCGGAAAGTCTTCAAGCTTTCCCGAAAGCTGCCCGTGCCGGATCGGCCGGGGGCTCGGCGGAAGCGGAAAGTGCAAAAATATGCATAAGTGAAAATTGTGATTTTAACAATGAAATACGGAGAATTTATTAAATAATTTTAGTTTTTGTGAAAGACGCAAGACTTTTTACATAAAATTAAGTGGATTTAAGTGAAAATGTTGGATTTTTGTGAAGAAAAAGATAGACAGAATATGAAATGAACTTTATATTATTAAGCAAGACTTTGGCTTTATAAGGCCGAATCAAGGAGGTAAATATGAAAAAAGTACTTAGCGGTGTACTTGCGAGCGTTCTCGCTCTGAGCCTTTTGGCATCCTGCGGCGACAGCAAGGATAAAAAGGGTTCACAGGGGGATGCAGGCAAGACACCGGAGAAGCAGGAACAAGGTGATGCCGATACTCTTGAAGTCGAAGAGGGTGCTGAGCTGGTCTACTGGCCGATGTGGGCAGAGACCGAGCCGCAGGGCCG
>CALLQJ010000126.1 GCA_938014865.1 uncultured Fastidiosipila sp. | reverse complement strand
CGGCGTCGGGATCGTCCATAACCCGCAGAGCAATATGGGAAATGCCGTCGGAGCGCCGGATATTGCGGGCTTTTTGAAGCGGGGCATTACGGTCGGACTCGGCACGGACGGTTTCACCTCCGACATGCTCGAGAGCCTGAAGTTTGCCAATCTCCTGATCAAGCATCGTGAAGAAGATGCCACGGCAGGCGGCAATATTTCCGATCTTTTGTTTAAAAATAACCCGCAGCTGGCCGAGAGAGTTTTTCCGCTCCGCCTGGGGGTACTGAAAGAAGGGGCGGCGGCGGATGTCATCGTCCTGGACTACGACGAGATCACCCCGCTCAATGCCGGGAATGTCGACGGCCATCTTCTCTTCGGCATGAACGGCCTGAATGTCGTCACGACCATATCGGACGGCAAGCTGCGCATGAAAAACCGCGAGATCCTCGGCATCGATGTCGAAAAAGAACTCGCCGGAATCCGCGCCCAAGCCGCAGACTTTGCCTCCCGCGTGAATGCCTGAAGTCCCGGCCGGGCGCCTTGTCCTGTCATCAATAAGGTTGAATGAGGCGCCGCCGCGTCCGGAGCTCTGAGCTTCTGATTCGAAGCTCCCGGCTTCCGCGGCTTCTGAAATGATACATGCCGGAATCCTTCCGGCCTTTGAAAACTCAAGTTTATAAAGATAGCAAAGAAGAATATTAAATTTTAAAACGATAAAAAGCGATCGGCAGCCAAAACTGCCGGGCCGCGAGGGCGGCTTATGAAGGAGGAACTTATGAGTGATCGCATGGTACCCGTCCCCTTTGAGACTTTAATGGAAAGCCTGCTGCAGGATGCCAAAAAGCGGCGTGAGGCATTCAGCGGCATCGCCCCCGCGCCGAAGGAAAAGATCGCCTGTCCGGCGGAATTCATGGGACAGCGCATCGAGAATCCGCTCGGCATCGCGGCCGGACCGCACGGGCAGATGGCGTCCAATATCCTGGCCGCATACCTGGCCGGCGCGAGAGTCTTTGAATTAAAGACGGTGCAGGAATTGGCCGGCGAGGATCTTCCGATCGACAAACCCTGCATCCGCGGCGAAGATGAAGTCTACAATGTGGAATGGTCGACGGAACTGACCGTCGCCGATGCCCGGGACGAATACATCAAGGCCTGGATCGCCGTCCATGTCGCAGCCAAAGAACTCGATCTGGGGGATCCTTCGGGGATTCACTTCAATATGAGTGTCGGCTACGATCTTAAGGGCATCCAATCGCCTTCGGTGACAGACTTTTTAGATACTTTAAACGACTCCTCCGAGAGTGCCTGCCGGAAAGACTGCCTGGACTGGCTCCGGGAGAATCTGCATCGCTTCGAGCGCGTGGACGAAGCCTTCATCGAGAGCATTCCGGCACAGGTCTGTCAGTCCGTGGCGGTCTCGACGATGCACGGCTGCCCGGTCGAGCAGATTGAAGAAATTCTTTTGTATCTCATTGAAGAAAAGAAATTTAATACCTTATTAAAATGCAATCCCACCCTCGTCGGCGAAGAAGATGCAAGGGCGCTTCTGGACAACGCGGGCTTTGATTATATGGTGCTGGACCCGGATCAGTTTGCTTTTGACTTGAAATTTTCCGAGGCCGTTCCCCTGATCAAAAAGCTGAATGCGGCCGCTGAGAAAAGCGGGGTGCATTTCGCAGTGAAGCTCTTAAACACCCTGCCGGTAAAAATCACCCGGCGCGAGCTGCCCGGCGAGGGCATGGACATGAGCGGTAAGGCCTTGTAGGCGACCGCGATTACGGTGGCGGCCCGGCTGAACGAAGCGCTGGAAGGCAAGATTCCGATTTCCTACTGCGGCGGGGCGGACCGGCATAATATTCAGACCCTTTACAAGGCAGGCCTGGCGCCGATCACGGTCTGTTCGGTGCTCCTGCAGCCGCCCGGGCTGAGCGAATTAAGCCGTCTGGCCAAGCTCCTCCATGAGGTCTCGGGCGAGGCTCCCGAAGCTCCCTCCGTCGAGCGCCTGAACGAAGCCGCTGAAGCGGTCAAAGCCGACAAGCATTTTAAGAAAAGCCCGGCTAAGCGTAAGCTTTACGACAAGCACCGCGGCTATGAGGCGACGCGGCAGAAGGATACGCTGCGCTGCCGTGTGGTCTGCGGGATCTGCACGAAAGTCTGTCCGAACCGCGCCAACGAGGTCATGCAATTAGCGGACGGCACAAAGCTTTTAGTCCACTACGACACCTTATGCAATGAATGCGGGCTCTGTCAGTATGTCTGCCCCGAGCCTTGTCATCCCTATGAGGACCGCCTGACGTTCTTCAGCTCGCGGGAAGCCTTCGACAGCAGCGAAAACGCCGGCCTCTTCCGCGCGGAAGACGGCTATGTTTACCGGGAAAAAGGCGCGGTCCGGGAAGCGGCCGATGCCGAGGCACTGCCGGCACTTTATGCCGCCGCTTTGAAAAGCGTGATGGACTTATGATCATAATTAAAGGCGCTAAAGTTGTCGGAGCGAAGACCGTAAAAGTGGATCTGGCGATTAAGGACGAATGCATTTATAAAATTGCCCCGGTCATCGAAGCGGGTCCCGGGGATGACCTTATTGATGCCGAAGGCTGTCTGCTCTTCCCCGGCGGGATTGACCCGCACACGCATTTTGCTATGACGAATGCCTTGTGTACGACGGCCGATGATTACGCCTCGGGGACGGCCGCGGCCCTGGCCGGCGGGACGACGACGATCATAAATTTTGCCACGCCCGAGAAGGGGCAGAAAAACAGCCTGCACGAAGCCTATAAACGAGAAGCGGCCAAGGCCTCCGGCAAGGCGAGCTGTGATTATGCCTTTCATATTGAACTTCTGGAAACGACGGACGCCGTGCTCCGGGAAATTCCCGAACTGCGCAAGGCGGGCCATCTATCCTATAAAGTCTACCTCGCCTACGGCTTTAAACTGGACGACGCGTCTTTATTCAAGGCCGTCAAAGCCGTCGGGGCTGCCGGCGGCATGATCGGGGCGCATTGTGAAAACGGCGCCCTCATCGACTGCCTGGCCGGGGAGCTGGCCTCTGACCATCCTCTGAGCCCGGCGGATCATCCCCTGACGCGGCCGCCGGAAATTGAAGCCGAGGCAATCAATCGCTTCGGCACCATCGGGAAACTCGCCGGCTATCCGGTGCATGTTGTGCACTTAAGTTCGGCGGCGGGGCTCAGCGCCCTGCGGGCCCTCCGGGCAGCGGGAACAAAAATCACGGCGGAAACCTGCCCGCAGTATCTCTTATTAGATGAAGCTTTATACCGGAAAAACGGCTTTGAAGCGGCCAAATACGTCTGTTCGCCGCCGCTTCGGAAGGCAGAAGACCGGGACGCCTTGCTTTCGGCCATAAAGGCCGGCGACATTCAGACGCTGGCCACCGATCACTGTTCTTATACCTATAAGGATCAGAAAATGATGGGAAAAGGCGACTACACGAGAATTCCCGGGGGACTTCCCGGTGTGCAGTTCCGCATGCCCCTGGCCTATACAAACTTGCTGGCTTCGGGCCTTTTGACGCCTGAGGCCTTTGCCCGGCTGACGGCCACAAATGCGGCCAGGCTTTACGGGCTTTATCCGCGAAAGGGCGTGCTCCGGGAAGGCAGTGACGCGGATATTTTGATTTATGATCCGAGAGGGGAACGCCGGATCTGCCGGGAAATGCAGCTTGAGGCGGTGGATTATACACCTTATGAAGGTTTGCCCGTCAAAGGCCGGGTGCGCGATGTCTTTTTAAGAGGGCGGCAGCTCGTCCGCGACGGTGAAATTCAAGAGAAAGGCCAAGGACGCTATATCCCGGCGCAGGCCGAGCGCAGCTTCTGAAGGGCGGCCGGCGGCTTTTCTCAGCTAAGTATTCAGTACACGGCATGACAGAAGAGCATGCCGGAAAAGATTAAAGGAGAGTGTTCATGACAGAAGATAAGAAAAACCGGGCGCTTACGCCGGGCAAGACGGCTGCGCTGTCGCTGCAGCATGTGGTGGCCATGGTCGTCGGCTGTGTGACGGTGCCGACCATCGTCAGCCAGGCCGCCGGATTAGGCAGTGCCGATCAGGTGATTATGATGCAGGCTTCCTTATTGGTGGCCGCCCTGGCGATCTTTTTACAGGCCTTTTCTTTCGCCGGCGTGATCGGCAGCGGACTGCCGGTCATTGTGGGGTCGGGCTTTGCTTTTATTGCCTCTATGCAGGCCATTGCGGGCAATCCCGAACTGGGGGTGGCGTATCTGGCGGGCGCGCAGCTGATCGGGGCTCTCGTCGGCATTATCGTGGGCCTGCTCTTTAAGAAGATCCGCTTCCTTTTTGCGCCCGTGGTGACGGCTTCGGTCGTGATTACCATCGGGATTTCGCTTTATAAAACCGCCCTGGGCTATATGGCGGGCGGGGTCGGCAGTCCCGATTTCGGCTCGATGAAAAACTGGGGCGTGGCCATGTTTACTTTGATTGCGACCTTGCTGCTGGCAAACTTCGGACGCGGGGTCCTGAAAACGGCGTCGACGCTCTTCGGCCTGATCGCCGGCTACCTTCTGGCCTTGGCCCTGGGCATGATTTCCTTTGAGCATGTCACGGGTGCAAATTGGTTCCAGGCTCCCCAGCCCTTGCATTTCGGCCTCAAGTTTGATGCGGCTGCCATTTTGTCCCTGAGCCTGGTTTTTGTGATCTCGGCGGTACAGGACATCGGGCAGTTTGAGGCGACGGCGAGCG
>CALLQJ010000125.1 GCA_938014865.1 uncultured Fastidiosipila sp. | reverse complement strand
ACCAACCTGGTCACGGGACTGACCGACGCCATGCTCGACTCCGTGCCGGTCTTTGCGGTGACGGGGGCCGTGGCCCGGAAAGATACGGGCCGCGATGCCTTTCAGGAAGCAGACATTACCGGCATCACCGAGCCGATCACCAAGGGCAATTATCTGATCATGGACGAAAACAAGCTGCTTCCGCTTCTGGAAGAAGCCTGGGCCCTGACGACCGAAGGCCGGCCCGGCCCGGTCCTGGTGAATATCCCGAAAGATATTCTTTCGGCCGCAATTCCCGAACAACAGCACGCACTGCGGGCTTTTAAACGGGTGGAGCCGCGGGCAACGCAGCGTTTTTCGCATGACAGTGAAGTCCTGCCCTTTTTGAAAAAAGCCGAAAGGCCTTTGCTGCTGGTCGGCGGGGGCGTGAATATTTCCCCGGGAGCGCCCGAAGCTTTAAAGGCTTTATGTGACGTTTTGCCGCTGCCGGTCGCGGTGACCTCGATGGGACTCGGAACGGTGCCTTCAGATAATCCGGATTACCTCGGCTTTGCCGGCATGCACGGTTCTTTACAGGCCAATGCCGCTTTGGATCAATGCGATCTTCTTTTAGCGGTCGGCTGCCGTTTCAGTGACCGGGTCATCGGAGATCCCGTAAAATACCGGGAAAAAGAGCGGATCATAATCCACTGCGATATCGATTCCTCCGAGATCAATAAAAATGTGGTCGTGGACTTAGGCATTGAGGCCGATGCCGCCTGCTTTTTGAAAAAGCTGAAGCAGCAGATTGAAGCCTATATGGCAGAAGATGCCGGCATCCGGGACGCCTGGCTGGAGAAGCTCAAGCCCTGGAAGACGATGCTCCGGGAGAAAAAAGAGCAGATGGAGCAGGTCATTGATGAACGCTACATGCAGAAGGAAACGCCGCTTTTGCCGGAATACGTCACCCGGCGCATCGCAAGCTTTTATGCCGGCCGCAACCCCGTTATCGTTACCGACGTCGGGCAGCATCAGATGTTTGCGGCCCAGTATTTTAAAGTGGAGTCGCCGCGAAGCTTCATCACCTCCGGCGGCTTGGGCACGATGGGCTTCGGCCTGCCGGCCGCAGCCGGTGCTGCTCTCGCAGCAGAAGGAAAAAGACCGGTTCTGGCCCTGGTGGGAGACGGCGGCTTTCAGATGGTCATCCAGGAACTGGGCACCATCGACCGCTTTAAGCTGCCCGTCAAGATTTTTATTTATGACAATGCGACCTTAGGCATGGTGAGGCAGTGGCAGAACCTCTTCTTTCATGAACACTACAGCCAGTCTGATCTGGACAATAACCCGGATTTTGTTAAAATAGCAGCGGCCTATAATATACCCGGCCGCGACGTCAGAACAGCGGAAGAACTGGAAACGGCTCTGGCCGAAGCGGATGCGGCAGACGGTCCCTTCCTTACAAGACTCTTTATCAAAAAGGAAGAAAACGTCTTTCCGATGGTCCCGGCGGGTAAAAATCCGGATGAGATTATCATGCCCGGAGCGGATGAGATCAGGAGTTTATGAAGCTTGTTTTTGTCGCCGTGAATGCACGATTCAGTCACAGCAATCCGGCGGTTTATTCCATTTATTATTATCTGAAAGAGCAGCTCCCCGCTGCTCTTTTTGAAAAGCTTGAAATCGTCATCAAGACCTTTCACATTAATCAGGTCGAAGAAGAGGTGACGGCGTCGCTCTTTGCCGAAAAAGCCGACCTCTATGCTTTTTCCGTCTACATCTGGAACGCCGCCTTCATTGACCGGATCATTGCCCGTCTGCACGGCATGCTGCCCGATGCCCTGCTGGCCGCGGGCGGTGCGGAAGTCGATTACGATGCCGATTATGAATACCGCCGCCAGCCTTTGTGGTCTTATGTCTGTACCGGCGAAGGGGAGCGGGAATATCTGCGCCTGGCAAAAGCTTTGGCCGAAAGCCGGGAGGCGCCGGCTGAGCTGCTCAGGCAGTTCCGGGAGGCACAGAAAGCAGGGAAGGCCTTAAGCAAAGCCGATTCGCTGATTAATGAGCTGCCCTTTTACTATCCTGATATCATCGAAAAATTCGATCACCGCATTGTGTATTACGAAAGTTCAAGAGGCTGTCCCTTTCAATGCAGCTACTGTGTCTCCTGCCTGGAGCCGGCCCCGGTGTTCCGCGCGCTTGACAAAGTCTTCCGGGAGCTCGAGTGGTTTATCGAACATGACGTTAAACTGGTGAAATTCTTAGACCGCAGCTTCAACTTTCCTCCGGAGAGAGCCCGGGCGATCTGGTCTTTTCTGATCGAGCGCTGCCGCCTCCTGCCGGCCGGAAAAAGACCTTGCTTTCACTTTGAACTCGAAGCCTCTCTGCTTGACGATGCGAGCGTTGAACTTCTGAAGCAGGCGCCGGAGGGCCTTTTTCAGTTCGAAATCGGGATCCAGAGCATTCATCCCGAAACGCTCTGGAACGTCCGGAGAAAAGCCCTGCGTCCCGAGGACTTCGGGCGCCTTAAAGCCTTAATTGATGCGGGCAGGCAGCACATTCATATCGATCTGATTTCCGCACTCCCCGGAGAAAGCGCCGAGGCCTTTGCCGCCTCCTATAATTATTGCTGGTCGCTTTGGGCGGATATGCTGCAGACGGGGCATTTAAAGCTCCTGCGCGGCACGCCGATGAAGCGCGAGGCCGTCAAAAGAGGCTATCGCTTTAATCCCTATCCGCCTTACGAAGTCCTGGCAAGCGATGCCATGAGCGCCGAAGAGATCATCACGGCGGATCAGGTGGCGGACATGACGGATCGTTATTACAACCGACGCCTTCTCCCGCAGCTTCTGCCGCTTCTGCCGGGCCTGTTCGAACAAAGCCCTTATGCATTTATGGCTTCTTTGGCCGAAGGTTTTTATGCCCAGCGAGGCGAGACCCTGCGTTCGATCAGTCAGGCCGAACATTATATTTTTGTAAAACGCTTTTTAGAAGCACGCCTGGACCGGGCCCGAGCGGAGCAGTACGTAAAAGTTTTAGCCGAAGATTATGAGCGCGTCAGCAAACCCGGCTCGCTTTCCTGGTCTAAAATCGTGCAAAAGCACGAGCTCTAAGGTAAAATAGAGGCAAGTTATTACGAGTATCAGCAGATGAAGGAGAGATTATATGTTGCGTTTTTCCCGGAAAAATGCTTTGCCCTTTATGGATGAAGCAGAAGTCAAAATGTTAGAAGGACAAGTCAGACTGGCTCACGAAATGATCGAAAAGAAAAACGGGCCGGGGCATGAGTTTTTAGGCTGGGCGGATCTTCCGAAGAATTATGATAAAGAAGAATTTGACCGTATTTTGAAAGCGGCCGAAAGAATACGTGAATCTGCGGACGTCTTTGTCTGCATCGGCATCGGCGGGTCATACCTCGGAGCGAAGGCCGCCATCGACGCCCTGAGCCATCATTTCACGCAGACGCTGGATAAGGAAGAACGCGGCGCACCGCTGGTGCTTTTCTGCGGCAATCAGATTTCGCCGGCTTATCTCAAGGATCTCAAAGAGGTTCTGGAAGGCAAAGATTTCTGCCTGAACGTCATTTCCAAATCCGGGACCACCACAGAGCCCGCTATCGCTTTCCGGATTTTGAAAGCGTATCTTGAAGAGCGTTACGGCAAAGAAGCCGCCAAAGAGCGGATTTTTGTTACGACGGACAAAGAACGCGGCGCCCTGAAGACCCTGGCGGATCAGGAAGGCTATGAGACCTTTGTTGTTCCCGATGATGTCGGCGGACGCTACTCGGTCCTGACGGCCGTCGGGCTTTTGCCGCTGGCGGCTGCCGGAATTGACATCAAGGAAATGATGAAAGGGGCCGAAGCGGGACGCAAGGCCTACAGCAAAGCAAGCTTAGAAGAGAATCCGGCATATCAGTATGCCGCCGTCAGGAATGCCCTCTACAGAAAAGGCTATACAACGGAAATTCTCGTGAATTATGAACCGTCCTGGCATTATTTCACCGAGTGGTGGAAGCAGCTTTTCGGCGAGAGCGAAGGCAAAAACCACAAAGGCATTTTCCCGGCCGGCGTCGACAATACCACCGACCTGCACTCTATGGGCCAATACATTCAGGACGGCATGCGCAAGCTCTTTGAAACGGTGATCTGGTTTGAAGAACCGCGCGAATCCTTTATCATTCCGGAAGACGAAGCAAATCTTGACGGGCTGAATTACCTGGCCGGCAAAGATATGCACGAGGTCAATTACAAGGCGATGCAGGGCACGGTTTTAGCCCACGTGGACGGCGGTGTGCCGAATCTGCAGATTACGGCAGATCGTCCGGACGCCGCACACTTCGGAGAAATGGTCTACTTCTTCGAACGCGCCTGTGCCGTCAGTGCTTATCTTAATGCGATCAATCCTTTTGATCAGCCGGGTGTTGAAGCTTACAAAACGAATATGTTTGCGCTTTTGGGCAAGCCGGGCTTTGAGAAAGAAAAAGAGGCTCTCGAAGATCGCTTGTCCTGAGATCTTGATGGGAGTTCTATGTCAAAAGTAAAATTAGACGCCGCACTGCTTCGCTCCGTGCAGCTGCCGGGGCGCTATGTGGGCGGCGAATACAATCAAATCGTAAAAGAGGAAGGGAACGCAGCAGACGGTCAGCGTCGGCTGCGTTTTGCCTTATGTTTCCCCGATACCTATGAAATCGGTATGTCCAATCTGGCGGTACGCCTGCTTTATGATGTGGTGAACCGCGAGGATGCCTTTTTCTGCGAACGGGTTTTTGCTCCGTGGTTTGACATGCGTGAAGCGATGGAAGCCCGGGACATGCCGCTTTTCTCTTTGGAAACAAAGACCCCGCTTTATGCCTTTGATTGTGTCGGCTTTTCGCTTTCTTATGAATTGGCCTATCCGACCGTTTTGGCCATGCTGAAAATGGGGCGGGTGAAAAGGCGCAGCGCCGAACGCGGAGAGGACGATCCTGTGGTGATTGCCGGCGGGCCTGTCGTCTTTAATATCGAAGCGATGGCGCCCTTTTTTGACGTGGTGCAGATCGGTGAAGGGGAAGTCATGCTGCCTGAACTGCTGCATTTAGTCCGCCGCTACAAAGTGAAAGGCGAGATGGGGCGCGCCGAATTCCTGCGCCGGGCCGCCGCAATTGAAGGCTGCTATGTGCCCTCGCTTTACGATGTCTCCTATAACGATGACGGCACGATCCGGGCCGTGAAGGCGCGGGACGGGGCCCCCGAAAAAGTCCGGAAACGCCTGCAGCTGAAGCTCGATGAGAGTCCGGTGCCCTTGCGGCCGATCCTTCCTAATATCGAAATTGTGCACGACCGCCTGGCGCTGGAGCTTTTCCGCGGCTGTCCGCGCGGCTGCCGCTTCTGCCAGGCCGGGCAGATCTATCGTCCGGTCCGGGAACGCAGTCCGGAGGTTTTAAGCAAACAGTTTCAGGAAGCTCTGGCCGCCGGCGGCTATGATGAGATCGGACTGCTTTCGCTGTCAACCTCAGATTACAGCTGCCTCGGGACACTTTGTGATCAGCTTCTGGATTTTATCGGCGGCCGGAAAATCAACCTCTCCGTGCCTTCTCTTCGCATCGATGAATTTTCTTTGGATCTGATGGAGCGCATCTCCAAGACGAGGCGGCGCGGACTGACGTTTGCGCCGGAAGCGGGCACGCAGAGGCTGCGCGATGTGATCAACAAAGGCATTACGGAAGAAGAAATCCTTGAAGGCATGCGCAAGGCCTACCTGGGCGGCTACAGCGGCGCGAAACTCTATTTTATGCTCGGGCTTCCGACGGAAACGCAAGAGGATGTACTGGGCATTGCGGAACTGGTTTACAAGCTGCTGGACATCAACCGTGACTTGAAAAAAGAAGGCCGGAAGGTCCGGCGGCCGGAGATTACGGTCAGCACGGCGCTCTTTATTCCCAAAGCGTTTACGCCCTTCCAGTGGGCGCCGCAGGCCTCCCGGGAAGAGATGGAGGAAAAGGTATCGCTTCTGCGGAACCGGCTGCGGCACCGGGCCATCCGCTACAGCTGGCATGATGCCGATACCTCCCTTTGGGAAGCGGTCTTGTCCCGCGGCGACCGCCGGCTGGCCCCGGTTTTGGAAAAAGGCGCGGAAAAAGGGGTCTATCTGGATTCCTGGGAAGAACATTTTGACCTGCCGCTCTGGCTGAACCTGATGGAAGAAGAGGGACTGGACCCGGCTTTTTATGCCCTGCGCGAACGCCCGGAAGATGAAATCTTCCCCTGGGACCATATTGACTGCGGCGTGAAAAAATCTTTTCTGCTGCGCGAATATAAGAAAGCCAAACGGGCCGAGCTGACCTTGCCCTGCGGAGAGTACTGCAGCTTCTGCGGGGTTCAGAATCTGGGAGCCGAGCGCTGCCGGAAAGGCGCTGCGGCCATGCAGGCGAGAGCAGCGGGCGGAAAGGGCGAAGCCGTGGAGGAGGGTGCTGATGACGACACGTGATCCCTTGAATTTCAGAGAACAGGTGATCCGCCTGCGTCTGTCCTGGCACGGCCCCTTAGTCTGGGTAGCCCATCTCGACCGCATGCGGGCCGTTGAAAGAGCCTTGCGCAGAGCCCGCTGGCCGCTGGCCTATTCTCAGGGCTACAATCCCCGGCCGCAGATTGTTTTTGCCCTCCCGAGCGGGGTGGGGATTGCATCCGATGCAGAATATATCGATGTCAGTTTAGAAAAGAAGATTTCACCGCCGGAGGCGGCCGGAGCGCTGCAGGAGATGCTGCCGGCGGGGATTGAGCTTAGGGAAGCCGCCGAAATACCGCTGACGGCCGCAAAAAAACTGATGGGATCCGTCCGGGCTGCGGATTATCGTTTTGAACATCCCGGCATTGCGGCGTATTTTGAAAAAATACTTGCCTGTGAGGATCTGAGCGTGATGAAATTCAGCAAGAAGAAAGAAAAGTCCGTGAATATCCGTCCGTTAATATGGGGAAGCCGTATACTCTCGGAAGATGCCGTCCGTCTGCGGACGGCAGCGGGAAGCCGGCAGAATCTGCGGCCGGATTTAGTGCTCGATGCCCTGCATAAATACGGCGGAGACGAGGCGTATTTAAATAGCAAGATCACCAAAGAGGAACTTTGGATTCTGCCGAAAAAGAAGGCGGGCTATCTTACCTGTCCCATGGAGGCTGCAGATCTGCAGCCGGGACAAGCCCCTGATCCGTCCCGGATTTTGCCTTGGGACGAGGCATGAAAGGAAATGCGGTGGGAAAGCGAGAATTTATACAGGAACTTGAAAGCGCAGGCATCAGGCCGCGGCATGCACTCGGACAGAATTATCTCTGGGACCGGGCGCTCCTGAAGCGCCTGCTCGAAGAAGCGGAGGTATACCCGCTTCACGCGGTCCTGGAAATCGGGCCCGGTGCGGGGAGCCTCACCAAAATTCTGGCGGAATCGGCCGAAAAGCTCATCGCCGTGGAAATCGACCCGCAGACCCGGCCGCTTTTGGAGGCCTTGGAAGAAGACTATCCCGTCCTTGACGTCATGTATGAAGACGCGCTGCAGCTCGACTTAGGCCGGCTCTTTACGCCGGAGGAAAAAGAAGAGCTGCAGATTATAGCCAATCTGCCGTATTATCTGACCACAGAGCTGATCCGCCACTGCATCCTTTCTTTGCCCGAAGCAATGGCAGCCTGTTCCGCGCCGAAGTCGATGTCCCCGGCCTCCCCTACGTTCCCTTCGCCGGCTAACGGCCCTCCAGCGAGCGCGCCAACTTCGGGC
>CALLQJ010000124.1 GCA_938014865.1 uncultured Fastidiosipila sp. | reverse complement strand
CCAACAATACTTGTACGGAGACGTACCGGGAAAATAGGTTTTCGCCGGCTTTTATGCCTTGATAGCTCAGTCGGCAGAGCATGCGGCTGTTAACCGCAGTGTCACAGGTTCGAGCCCTGTTCAAGGCGCCAGAGCTGACCCGTAAACGGAAAAGTTTACGGGTCTTTTTCTTTGCCTTCTTTTGCCTTTACCTTCGTCGATCTACGAAATTCCTGATCCGGGATCACCAAAATTCCCGATTTTTGCCGGAAAGCGGCTTTTCTTATCTTTTCTGAATGATGACAAATGCACAAAAAGAACTTTTCTGATTAAATAAAATTAGTCAAATTGTCAGAGGCGGATTTTTTAAGAGCTGATCCGCCGGATTTTCAGGGAGAGAGCGATGCAGAAAGAAAAAAGAAAGAAGCGTGTTTTTTCTCTTGTGCTGGCCTTCGTCATGCTGACGGGGCTCCTGCCTTTGCACAAGACATTGGAGGCTCAGGAACCTGAGCCGGGAGAGACGATCTTTGCAGCGGACTTCGACGATTATGAAGGGTCCGAAACAGAAAAGGTCACGCCCCGCGGCATGGGGATGGGGCAGTTTGCTGCCGGTGAAAACTATGCCGAAGGGGATGCCGAGGTCTTCGGCAAATCGGCGAACAGTATCCGGATGCATACGATGACGCCGAAAAAATTTCAAATCTATAAGGCCATCAATGATGAAGAGGCAGCGGCAGAGCCGCGGCTGGCCTTTGAAGCTTCGGTCCGCTTTAACGACACGAAGCATGAACGGCATATTTTCAGTCTGAATAAAAACAAATTCGGCAATGATCCTTATTTTGTAATCATTTCCTTCCGGGAAGACGGCAGCATTACCTTGGGCGCGGAAAAACGCGGCAAGGCGGTCGAGACGTCTCTTAGCTATGAAGCCGATACCTGGTACCACATAAAGGCATTTATTGATCTGGAGGCCGGAAGCTTTGCCCTTTATCTGAATGGCGAAGCCGTTCCGGAAAGCCGCG